>CALSAT010000001.1:0-34324 GCA_943372905.1 Bacteroides fragilis
GTATATACTGAAATCGGTGCTTAATTGCGTTGTCTTGTACTTGGTGTCTCCCAAGCCTCCCAGGTACCTGACCTTGTTTTCCCAGAATACACCTTTTGAAGGCAGCACCCGGTGGTCCCTTGTATCTATCAGTAAATTAACAAGGGCACCAAAATATTTCTGCTTGGTGTTCACCGTTGTGGGATCTAATCCATTCAATGCTGTTTGAGAAATATAACGGACCATATTGAGTTTGTCATCTGCATCCATTTCATAATACTGGAAAGTAGGGCCGAAGCTCAGCATCACTTTGTCTGAAAAGCGCTGGCGCAATAGTAAAGATGCATCGGCAAGATCGTATCGGGCCCGGTAATACCTGAATTGCCCCGGTTTAGTTTTATCATACACGGAATTAATACCATAGCCAAAGAAGTTGGTAACATTATTCGGTGACTTTATATCAATATCTGTGGTAAGGTCCATTTTCTCACCGATCACTCCGATGAATTCATTGCTGTAGCGAAAGCGGAAAGCACTGGTTGACAAAGAATGGTTGGCAGCAAACGTATGGGAAGATTTATAAGGCTCTTTACGGAAGCCATGACGAATGAGCTTGAATGCTATGCCAAGTGACAACCCATCATCCGGGTTGAACCCTATCGAAAGGCTGGGAGCAAATTTGTTATAATCATAGTAAATACGTTTGAAAGAATTTACTGCACTGTCATTCGCCATCCTGTTTTTAAATTTCCCGGACAGTTTGTTATTGCCATCCTTTCTGTCGTACACCAAGCCGCTGGTCGCTGATTTATTTGGATTTTCAAAACTGTCCTCGCCGCCGCCACCGATCATCCGCACTTTTATCTTATCATTCGTGCCTTTCATTGCAAATTTGTCTTCCCCGTCAAACCCGTACAGGCGGATCTCTTTGGTGTACATAGCGTCAAATTTCCGCTCATACATTTTTGTAGTTGTTTGTCCCTCCTTATCGATCTTATATACAGTTACAGTGGTGGAGCCATCATCGTTGCGGGTGATCTCAAACAACTCTTTTTTATCACTTCCGGTCACATTCACTATTTCACTTAAAAAATGAAAATATTCCAGTGTTTCCTTCAATAAATAATTACGGCGGGCCTTTAAGGTTTGAATGATCTTGCCGGATGAAATGTCCCTGATCTCGGCAGGTTGCTGAGCCAGTGCTTTTTCAATCACCTGGTCAGTCATTTGTGAAAGGAATTTTTCAGTGGCCTGCTTCCAGTCTTCTTCATCCATTTCATTTAAAAAGAATCGATCAAGGTTGCGTGCCGCAAAATTAAACAGGCGGATACTGTTTGCCTCTTGCTTAAATCCCTCCAGTTGTGGTACAAAAGATCTTCTTTTTGCCAGCCCGGGCAATAATCCCTGGTTAATATAGAAGGCCTGATCTCTGTCTCTTGGAATAGGAAAAAAGGTTTTGCCTTTCCCATTATCGGTAGCACCCCATTGCCATTGATCTTCGTGCCGGTCCAGGTCCATTACAAACATATCCAGTATACGGGCACGGAGCAGCGCCTGCTGGTCCACTCTGTTATCATTATCTTTTTCCAGCTTGTCAGCCACCTCATCTGTATCATACCCCTTATCTACGCCTTCCGGCAGCCTTTCTTCTAATGTGGCCAGCATATTGGAAAAATCCTTTCGGTACTCTCCCAGTTTAGGATCATCAGGAATATAGATCAGCTTCACTTTCCCATAAGGCACCCCGGCAGCATCAGCCAGCACCTGCATGGAAAGGCTGGCATAAGGGTAAGAAGCTGAAACCCCATCGGATACCAGGTCTGCGGCAGCTTCGCTTTGCAGGTCACCTGGCAATGTTTTATCCGTAATAAATTTCTGAATGGACCGGATGGTATATTGTCTGCCGCTGGCATCCTCCAGGCGCAGCGACTTTGTCTGTTTCCCACCACCCTTTTTTACGGGCGTCAACCCTCCTTTTTCAGTAGCCAGGTTTATTACAGGAGCTTTTACCGGAGTGTTCCATTCTTTACGGTAGTTGGTTCCCATCCAGAAGGTCCTGGAAGATTTCATATTAAAGGTGGAGCCTTTAACAGCGGCAGAATCCTTTCCGGGCTGAGCAAAAGCGGATGGTACGCAGAACAGGGAACATACCACCAGTAAGGTTAATAATCTCATGGTTGAGGGTTTAGACAGTTAATTGTTATGGTTGCAGTTGGTCTTAATTCCAAAAGATACGTTTTTTTTAAAAAACGTATAAAATAGAATTAAACAAAGATATGATAGCCACAACACTGACCTATACCGCATAAGGGGTATTTATGTCTGTTATATTAGGCGCAAAGTCACATTTTTAGCCCCTGTCAGTCATTCGGCAGAAACTTTTGTGTAAATTGGAAACTTTATTTAGCCAGTCTCTGTTATAAGACCGGCATACCGGGATACTTTTTCAGCCATCGGCATGATATACTGCATTTTCGGTTACGGTTTTTGATTTATTAAACTGCATTTTTTAAGAAGGGGTTCATGAAAAAAACTTTTGTTCTGACCGTATTGTGCCTGTTTTCACACCTGGCTATTATTGCACAGGAAGACACGATCAGTCAGCGTATCATTCTGATCGGCGATGCCGGCCAGCTTACCAATGGACGCCACCCCGTTGTGGATGCAGTTCGAAAAAATATTACCCTCGATAATAAAACCACGGTTCTTTTTTTGGGCGATAACCTGTATAAAAACGGATTGCCTGACGACCAGTTTAAAGAGTATTTTAATACCTCCAGGGCCATACTTGATTCACAGCTTTCCGTAGCAGATGGCACCCCCGCCAAAGTATTTATGATCCCTGGTAACCATGACTGGGAAAATGGGGGCCGCGGTGGTTTCGATGCCATTATCCGGCAGCAATTGTATGTTGATTTTCTTGGCAAACCTAACGTTAAGTATTACCCCGAAGATGGTTGTCCGGGTCCGGTAGAAGTGTTATTAGGAAAAGACAGCAGTGTAGCGGTGATCATGTTCGACAGTCAGTGGTGGCTGCACCCCTATGATAAACCGGAAATTGAATCTGACTGCCCTTCCAAAACAAAAGATGAGCTGGTAACTCAGATCGCTGATCTGCTGGCCCGCAATTCCAAACGCCTCGTGATACTGGCCTGTCATCACCCGTTCGAAAGCAATGGCATGCATGGTGGCTATTACACCCTGAAGCAGCATATTTTTCCTTTTACTGATATTAAAAAAAGCCTGTACATCCCCCTGCCGGTACTTGGCTCCATCTATCCCATTGCCCGCAGTGTATTTGGCACCCCCCAGGATATCAAACATCCCAACTATACCAACATGATACAGGAGATCACCAATGTGGTGAAAACATCTTCCACCAATGTGGTATTTGTATCAGGTCATGATCATAACCTTCAATACATAAAAAAGAACGGGTTTGACTACATCGTAAGTGGTGGCGGCTGCAAGCAAAACCGAACCTCCAAAAGCAGCAACAGTCTTTTCAATTCCACCGCCACCGGTTTTTCGGTGATGGAAGTATCGAAGAATAAAAACGTAAATGTCACTTTCTATACCGTAACCGATACCAGCTTTCAAAAAGCTTTTTCCTCTTCCATGCTTAATTTTTCGAAAATTGCTGATACCACAACGGCAGCCGTTATTGAAAAATATGTTTCCAAATACCAGGATACAGTTACGATTGCAGCCCGTAAGGATCTTTCCCCGATCAGGGGCTTAAAACGATTCTTCATGGGGCAGAATTACCGCCATGAATGGTCCACGCCTGTCAATATGAGGGTATTTAACATCGGCGAAGAAAAGGGCGGCTTGAAGATCATCAGCCTGGGCGGGGGAAAGCAAACCAAGACTCTGCAACTGACTGATAAAAAAGGAAAAGAATGGATACTGCGCAGTATGGTTAAAAATACGGCAAGTGTAATACCGGATATTTACCGAAGTGATCTGGCACATGACCTTGTAACTGAACTCAGTTCTGCCTCACATCCCTACGCTTCGCTTATCCTGCCGGAACTGGCAAAACCACTACGCATTTCGGTACCACACCCGGAATTGTTTTTTGTACCTGACGATCCGGCACTTGGCATTTACCGGCCTCTTTTTGCCAATACTGTTTGTATGCTGGAAGAAAAAGAGCCGTCTTTTGACGGATCAAACACCAAGACCACCGCCAAAGCCTTTAATAAAATGCTGGAGGAAAACGATCACCGTCCCGACCAGGAAGCAGTATTAAGGGCCAGGTTACTCGATATCATATTAGGTGATTTTGACCGCCACTTTGATCAGTGGAAATGGGGTAACAGAGATACAGGAAAAGGGAAAATCTATTACCCGATACCAAGAGATCGTGACCAGGCATTGTTTCGTTCGGATGGGTTTTTACTCAAAGCTGTCAGCGGCAGAGCATTGCCTTTTTTAAAAGGGCTGAGAAACGATATTCCAAAAGTGAATTGGCTTGGTTACACCGCCAGAGATTTCGACCGTTTTTTTCTGACAGCACTGAATGCTGACGAATGGAAGAAAACAATTACAGAAGTGCAGGAAAGCCTGACCGATTCCGTTATCGCAAGGGCTATGAGCAAGATGCCTCCGGAAATAAAATCTTTTCATAGCGATAAGATCATCCGTAAAATGATGAACCGCAGGAATCTCTTGTCCACGGAAGCACTTACTTACTACCGCTTCATTTCTAAAAAAGTGAATGTGGTGGGTAGTAACATGAAGGAATATTTCAAAGTAACAAATCATGAGAACGGACTGCAGGTAAAGGTATATGCCCGTCAAAAAGGAAATGACACCAGCTTTATCATGTACAACCGGGTGTTTGACCCTTCCGTTACCAAAGAGATACGCCTGTTTGGCCTGCACGATGACGATGTGTTTGAAATAGACGAGCAGGCTGCATCCCGCATCAAGATCCGTATTATCGGTGGAAAAGGATATGACACATTTAATATAAAAGGGCAGACTGAAGCTATTCTTTATGACCAGAAAGACGGTGGCAATGTGATACTCAACAGCAGCCGTGCAAAAAACCGGTTTTCCATTGATGCACCTGCCAATGATAAAAGCATTGTAGGGTTCAACTATAATACCACTAAACTGCCACAGCTTTTATTTGGATACAATTCAGATGATGGCTATTTAATAGGAGCAGGAATTTCCCGCAGAACGTATGGCTTCCGAAACCTGCCCTATGCCACTGACCAGCAATTCTCTGTACTGTATGCTCCAACTCATAGAGCGGTTCAGATGCGCTACCGCGGAGAGTTCAACCATGTCACCAGGAACATAGACGTTTTGGTAAATGCAGATTTTTCTTCTCCTGCATTGAAGAACTTTTTTGGCCTTGGAAACAATACCGTTCCGCAGGAAGGAAAAGAAGCCAATTATTATCAAACCAGGTACAAGACCATTGAAGCAGAACTTCTCATCCGCAAGCGGCTTTTTGAAAAATTGCATTTCATGGTGGGACCTTACTTTTTTAATTACCAGAACCGCTACGTTGATAATGCCTCCAATGTTCTTGGCAGGCCATCGCAGTTGGGTCTCGATTCTGCCCGCATCTTTTCCAATAAATCTTACGTTGGAGGTAGAGCCGTAATGCGACTGGACAACCGTAATAATGAAGTGTTTCCCACCCGTGGTATGCTTTGGAATAACCAGTTTACTGCTGCTGCAGGCATGGGTAAAGGCACTAAAAGCTACGCCACCTTTACCTCTGACATGGTCTTATATGCCAGTCTCAGCGACCCTGCCAGGGTAGTGGCCGTACTGAAGTTTGGTGGCGGACGACTCTTCAATAAAAACTATGAGTTTTTCCAGGCCATGAATTTCGGAGCAAATAATAACCTGGCAGGATTCAGAAAGAACCGGTACGCCGGCACTTCCATGCTTTATACCGGCATAGAAATGAAAATTAAATTACTGGATGTCAACTCTTATATATTACCAGGCCCTATAGGCATCACCACTTTCTATAATGCCGGCCGGGTATGGCACTCTTCAGACAATGGGGGAAGCTGGCATGGAGCGTATGGATTTGGCTTCTATTACAATCCGCTGAATCTTTTTTCCATTACCGCCAGTGCCGGCTTTTTTGAAAAAGAAAGGATCTATAACATCACTATCGGTACAAAGATCAATCTTACTTACTAATCCGGCTTCTGTGTAAAAGAACCATATTACGCAGTTTAAAGGTTACCTTGTATTTATATCAAAAAGGAGCATGTCCGTTTCTAATATAGTATTACCCCGCCGTTCCGCAGTCAAGAAAAATGAAGTGAAACTCATACTGGTCATTGCCATATCCTGGACCATTATCG
The DNA here is from genome assembly GCA_943372905.1 of Bacteroides fragilis. Lineage (GTDB taxonomy): Bacteria > Bacteroidota > Bacteroidia > Chitinophagales > Chitinophagaceae > JJ008. The sequence goes on from CALSAT010000001.1 coordinate 6,327, forward strand.
ATTTTCTTATTTTCATCATACGGTTTGCAACAGAAACTTACACACCAAAGTACGAAAGTACCAATGCAGGAGCTGCCAAAACTATCTTGTTAAGAGAATTGAATGTTTTCATTTTCAGTCTTATCATCGGATACTTTCTTATATCTGTATTGCGCAATTTTTTGCGGTACACTTCTCCCTGGTTAAACCTGCTCATCAAAACGCTTCTCCTTGTCACAGTGGCCATCGTAATGAATTTCTTTATTTATTTTACTTATAGCCTCCTGATTGAGCAACAGCCGCTTTCTGATGCTTTTACAAAATTTATTGAAAATACCTTCCGCAGAAAATGGTTACTCGAGAAAATGCCGGAATGGGTATTGCTTTTTATTCTTACGCAATTGGCGTTAGAGATCAATAACAAATATTCACAGGGTGTTTTCTTCAATATTATTGTAGGTAAATACCTGCAACCCAAAGAAGAGAATCGCATCATCATGTTTATTGACTTGAAGAATTCAACTCCTATAGCAGAAAAGCTGGGACATAAAGAATACTTTAAATTCATACGGGATGTGATCTATTGTATGGCAGCAGGCATAGCTGAATATGACGGCCGTGTATATCAATATGTAGGAGATGAAATAGTGGCCTGGTGGCCGGCTACCCGGGCCAATGCCCGAAAATGTATGCACTCCATCATTGAAGCAAGAAAGATCTTGAATATGAACGCCGATGTGTTCCGAAGGGGATACGACATTACACCAGAATACAAAGTGGGTATACATGCGGGCAATGTAACGGTAGGCCAGGTAGGCATTGCCAAAAAAGACCTCGTTATGAGCGGCGATACCATCAATACTGCATCCCGCATCAGAAGCGCCTGCACAGAATTGAATCAGAAGTTTGTTGTCTCCAAAGAAATGATTGATCTGCTCGGTATGGAAAACTGGCAGAGTGAGAACCTCGGTATAGTTGACCTGAAAGGAAAAGGGCAGGGCATTGAACTTTTTGCTTTAAGAATTTAACCTAACTTCCCTTCCTGTGGTACCATGAGAAAAAAAAATATCCCGTTATATATTAAAGACAGAAAGACCCTGTTACTTATACCGGCAACGGGATTGTTGGCCTTTTCAGCATTTACCGCCTTTAGCGGTTCGGCCGATAATTTTGATGCAGATATCTTCACTTTAATTTCCCCTTACATTACGGAAAGCCGCACCAGGGTAATGAAATTCATAACCTTTTATGGAAATCATAGCTTCCTGGTTCCGGCCAACATTGCACTTATCCTCTTCTTCATAATCAAACGAAGGAGGTGGCTGGCCATCACTACAGGTGCAGTGGCCCTGAGCAGCCTTGGGTTAATGACCTTGCTAAAAAATCTTACCCAGCGAAACCGGCCACCTGATCCGTTGGTGGAGGGTATTACTAATTTCAGCTTTCCCAGTGGCCATGCCTTCATGAGTGTAGCTTTTTATGGCTTACTGATGTGGCTTACTGTAAACTATACACCTGACAAATGGAAGCAGTATCTTGTCAATAGTTTCCTGTTACTGATCATACTGGTCATTGGTTTCAGCCGTATATACTTGCGGGTACATTACACCAGTGATGTAATAGCCGGTTATTGTGCCGGCAGCTTATGGCTGATGCTGGTAATTGCATTGATGGAAAAGATTCAACTCCGTAATACAAGCGATATTCAAAATGATCAGGGCTTATAAACAAAGCGATGAATGGTGGCTTTGCCTGTAAGTGCTTCATTAGAAATATACATATCCCCCCCGCTCTTAAAAGTAAGACCCTCCGGTTGTGGAAACAGTTTCTTTCCCAGCTCAAAAACAGATTCTACCTTCCCATTTAAATCAGCGATTACAAGTGTATTAGCAGCTGAGGAGATAATGAATAATTTCTTCAATACCGGATGGATAGCCGCTGCCGATGGTTGAAGTTTAGATGTTTTATGCGGGGATAGCTTTTCTACTTCCGCTGCATCAATTGTATAAACAGGATCATTTAAAAACCCTATTGAATCTGGATAAAAAGCAAAAGCACTCACCTTCTGCTTATTGTCCATGTCACAATTCTTGCATATAATGATCAATGCCTTGCGGGCCGTATCAGCATACATGGTTTCAAAATCATTGGTTCCGGTGATACCGAGCTTACCTGCTTCCACACCTCTTACCCCTGTGCTGTCCCTGATTACTTTGTAAATAGTGCCATTGCTTTCCAGCATATAGGCATCGCCATTGTAAATGGCCACATCTTCGAAATCACCTTTCCCTACCACTTTAAAAGGTGAAGGTGGTTTTATCTGCAAAGAAGATTTATCCAGCAGGAACAGTTGCCCGGCTTCATCATAATGCGCCAGAAACTCATCTCTTTCAGAATCCCAGGCCAACCCGGAAATTTCTTTCAGCCGCAGGTCTATCTTCATTGTTTGAACCTCTGAAAAATTATAATGAGGAGGTGATTTAATAACTTTTGGCTTAGGCGGCTTACAACCAGAAAGTAAAAAGGTAGTCAGTAAGAATATCAACCCTGTTTTACTGGTAAAATTTAAAAAAGTCATTCTTCTTATTTTGTTTAAATTTATCAAAAGTTATCTTTATAGCATGGCGGACAACCAAATATCGCTTTTACAAGATGCCAGATCCCTTGTAACAGATCTCTTATCAAACAAACTTAGTAAAAGTATTAGGTTTCATACACTTTTACATACTCAAGAGGTGGTGACCGCCTGTGAAAAAATAGCTGACTCATATAAATTGGAAGATGATGACCGGTATGCCTTATTGCTAGCTGCCTGGTTTCATGATACCGGTTATACCGGGGGCGATGCTAAAGATCATGAGTCGGTAAGCGTACGGCTTGCCATGGAATTTTTGACGGCCCGCTCCGCCAGCGAAGACCTGAAAATCAAAGTAACAGGATGTATCAATGCCACCCGGATGCCACAAAGCCCCGATACTTTGCTGGAAAAAATAATATGTGATGCTGATCTGTTTCATCTTGGAACTGACAATTTCGAGGAAAAGAACCGCCTGCTCAGGGAAGAGCTGATTGAATTTGGCCGACACAATCTTTCAAAAAAAGATTGGCGCAGGATCAATATCCGTTTCCTCGAAAACCATAACTACTTCACTGTTTATGGAAAAGAAGTATTAACCCCTGTAAAGAGTCGGCACCTGGCTGCCCTGAAAGAAAAAGAGGCCTCAAACCATCCAGATATGAAACCGGAAAAAAAAGACAAACAAAAAGAGAAGGATAAAATTGCCCTGGAAGAAAAGAAAGCTGCCGATGCCAAAGCCAAAGCTAAACTGGAAAAGGAAAAACAATCTGAACGGGGTATAGCTACTGTTTTCCGTATAATGGCCCAGAATCAGAACAACCTGAGCCAGATGGCCGATTCAAAAGCCAACATTCTCATCTCGGTAAACGCTATCATCCTGAGTATCGTTCTCTCTACTTTTGCCACCAAGCTGGCAGAGAACAGGAACCTGCTGATCCCGATTGTGCTGCTGATACTTGTTTGTGTGACAACGATCGTTTTTTCTATTCTGGCCACGCGGCCGAATGTAAATCATGGCAGGTTCACCGAAGAAGATATCAAGACAAAAAAAACCAACCTGCTTTTTTTTGGTAATTTTTTCCGCATGAGCCTGAAAGAGTACGACTGGGCCATGCAGGAAATGCTGGCCGATAAAGATTACCTGTACACCAGCATTGTAAAAGACAATTATTTTCTGGGGGTGGTACTGGCAAAAAAATACCGGCTACTGCGTTATGCTTACAACATATTCATGTTCGGCCTGATACTTGCCATGATCGCCTTTGCCATTGCGGTAATGATGCCAAAGCAGGCGGAAATATATGTGTAATTAAACAAGGATCTGTTATATCCCTTCAAATAAATCGAGGAATTCTTTTTTCTTGTTACGGCTCACTTCCACTTCCTGGCCGTCCGTCATAATTATGGTACCTCCTTCGCCACGTACATAGCGGCTGATGAATTGCAGGTTGATAATATAGGATTTGTGCGGCCTGAAAAAACTGTACCCTTCCAGCGCTTCCTCTACCTGTTTAAGCGTTTTGCTGGCAGTCAGTTTCCGCTTGTCGGCAAAATGAAAAACAGAATAATTGCTTTCTGCTTCCACCCTTATTATATCCTTAATATTGATAAAATGCACTCCTTCCAGGGAAGGCACCGCTATTTTATCAAACAGGGTATTGATCAGCCGGGAAGTGGTAGTTTTCTTGCTGCGGGCCAGTTTCTCCTCCAGCCGGGTGATACATTTTACGAGGTCATTCTCGTCTATTGGTTTCAGCAGGTAATCAAAAGCAGTTAACCGTATTGCTTCCACCGAATATTTTTCATAGGCCGTTACAAATACTATGTCAGCACGGTCGCCGATGCGTGCCGCAATGCTCAACCCGTTTACACCCGGCATTTCAATATCCAGGAATATCACATCCGGAGTATGTTCTTCCAGCCATGCAAGAGCTTTGCCGGGTTCTGTAAATATTTCCAGCACATTTACCTGCGGGCAAAATTTTTTCAGCTTTAAGCCGGCTACCTCAGCACTCTTAAACTCATCGTCTATTATTATTGCTGTTATCATTGGTTACTTTGTTTTGGGGATTTGTATGTTCACGACCGTACCTGTTTTTCCGGGTTCTGCAAGGTCAGCGACTGTAACGTTGCTCTTGCCCGGCATCAGCTCCAGCCGCTGCCTCGTTAGTTGCTGTGCCATACTGGTATGCACTTTTCCATTCCGTTCATTGACTTGTCCGGAGGCAAGCCTGCCAATACCATTGTCTGTAATGCTGATCATAATACTATCTCCGGCATCAGTCATACTGATGAGCAATTCCCCTCCGGCATGGCCGGCAGGCAAATGGCGAAAGCCATGCAATATGGCATTTTCTGCATAGGGCTGCAGCAGTAATGGCGGAATTTTATAATGACCGTTCAGCAGTTCCTTTGGCACCTCCATCCTGAAGCTGAATGAGTGGTCGAAACGTTCTTGTTCAAGTTTGATATACAGTTCCAGCGATTCCAATTCTTTATCTAATCCGATCAGTTTATACTGGCTGTTTTCAAGTACCTGTCGGATAAGCCGGGAAAACCTGTTAAGGAAAGCAGATGCCTTTTCCGGTTGCTCTTTAAAAATATATGCATCAATGGTGTGCATACAATTAAAAATAAAATGCGGGTTCATCTGGGCCCGCAGGGCTTTCATTTCTGCTTCCGCCTTTTGCACAGTAATACCTGCCAGTTGCTGAGTTTCCAGCTTATTGCGGTAAGCAAGCCCCAGCGTGAAGAACAGCATTTCAAAAATATTTCCAATCATCAGTAGCGGTGTACCACTTCCCAGTGATGGAAGAAAAGCATATGGAGTATCTCTCACCATTTCATAAGCTGCCCCCAGAGAATAAAAGATGACGAGACAGAGCAGCCCTCCATAAATAAACCTTCGTAAAGGCTGGTTCACTTTCCGGAGGGCATATAAAACATAAAGGCCTGCAATTAGAATTATCACCCCAATAGTCGAATTCAGTTTGATCAGCCAGGTAATATCACGGAACGTCCATGCATAAACCAGGCTTATAATTCCGGCGATCAGAATAACATTGCTGCCAGCCTTAAGGTATTTGCCAAGAAAACTGTTTGTTTTATCGAGGTATAGAAATTTCCGTACAAAGCGCCAGTAAGCAAACATGCTGAGGAAAATAAAGCTGTCGGTACTCAGGTGGTTGATCATCGGGTATTCGGCAAACCAATACTGGTTATTTTGTTCTTTAAAATAATTAAACAAAAAATAAGCGATGCTGGCAAAAATGGTGATAGCATAATATAAATACGCCGCATCTTTCTGGTACAGCCATTTGATCACTATATACACCATCATTATCAGGAACATGCCAATGCCGGTAAAGAAAATATGATCCGGCACACGGCTTTTATCCAGCAATTTTCCCTGTACCTCACTCAACGAAGAACGGCTCATCAGGTATGGACGGAAAGGATCGACCTGGTAGGTGGTGAGATTTTTAATGCTGATATAAAAAGTACTGATGGCGGCTCCCCGTACCGGCAAAGTAAGGGCCTGCCTGAAATGAGGAATGCTCAATTGAGAAGCAGGCAGCATATTACCGCATAGCCCCACTTGGGTATAGCGTCCTGCAGCAGCCTGGTAGGCATTTACAAAATTCTGAAACCCTGGATAAAAAACAACTGTGGTATCATGGACTAGCCGATTATCTATCTCAATTTTTATCCACCAGGTCTTGTCGGGCGGAAGATGTTTGTCGGTAGATGTGAAAAAGTGCGAGAAAGGATTAAACAATCTGCTTGCAGCTTCCGATGGCGGCAGGGAATTACTTTCATCCATGAAGAAGCCGGCATTATTCAGATATAGGGGAAAGGGTTGCTGCAGTACATGATTGCTGTCAAGTACCACCGGTTGCGCACATAGTCCAGCACGAAGTGTGAGGAAATACATGCAAATCAGTATGGGTAAAACCAATCGTTTCATCGCAGAAAGATGAAATTAGTTATTTATTTAAGTCATACCGGCTGCCGAATCGGCTTTTTGCTCATTCATGTCCGCAATTGGCTCATGCTTGCCCCCGGCAGCAGCTGTATCATATATTTTAGTGCCGCAAATGAAAAGTATCCTGATTGTCTGGTTATTGTCTGCAATGCTGGCCGGGTGCCAAACCGGGTTAGACACCAATAATCCAGCAAGAGCAAAGGAAAGCTCTGCAACCGGCCCGGTGATAGAAGATTCGGGTATTCAATTTTCCCTGGCGGGAATGAAGAACTGCAGCTACCCGGTTAATGATCCGCTGTTTGAAAAAAAGCATAACAGGAAACTGGTGCTGCTGCAGGTTCAGGTACGCTGTATACGGGCTGACAGGAAGGAAAGTGCAATACCCGGTGAACCCACCCTTACAGATAACAGGGGCAATGAATATGAATCTTTTCCATCGGTGATAGCGATGGCGCAAACCAGTGGCTGTATCGGTAATGATGACATAAGGGATTATAATGCCATCTGGAACGGAAACATGAATACCGGTGAAAACTATACTGCCTGGGTGCTGGGATTTGAACTGCCGGAAAATGCAGTTCCCGAAAAACTGTACTGGAATCGCAGATGGAGAAATAAGGAGCTATTTTTTGATTTCAATGCAATGAAATATACCGTTAATCATTAAACACTTATCTGATAGTTATTATTAAACCAAAACAAGTATGAAAAAGATCCTTCTGTTACCTGCGCTGCTGGCATGCATACTGCTGAATGCCCAGAATGTTGGCATAGGCACCAACACCCCGTCTGACAAACTACATGTGATGGACCCTTCAAATGACGTTAGGGTTATGGTGGAAAGTCCGGCCGCAGGCAGTTATGCAGAAATAAGGTTATTGGCCGGCGCCAATCCTTTCAGTTTTTTACAATTCACCAAATTTGCTCCCGGAGCACTTGGCTCTTTTGCCGGCTTGCCCAAAGATAATCTCAGTGTCATTGGAACGGGTGGCAATGGCGGCTCAATGGTACTGTCAACCGGTGACGGAGTATCTCCTCTGATCATTGCTGCCGGCGCAGGTGAAAGAATGAGAATACTTAGCAACGGGCAGGTAAGTATTGGAACCAGCACACCTGCTGTCACTGGAAAGTTGCATGTACATGATGATATTGCCAACCAGGATGTAAGTATTGTGATGACTAATTCTCTGACAGGCCCCAACAATCTCCGGGGTATGCGGCTTCGTTTATTAAACTCGGATGTTTCTCTTAACAACTTTGAGCTGACAGGGAAAATACAATTCGCCACCGCATTTAATAACCGGATGACGATTGACGCCACAGGCAATGTGGGCATTGGCACCACCACCCCCGCCAACAAACTGGACATCGTTAATAATGACAATACCGACGGAATCAATATTCAGCACAATGGCAGTAATACGTTTGGCGCCTATATTAATATGGGCAGCTCTCCGGGAAATATCGGGATGCTGATTACAAATTCAGTTAATTATACCCCGGGCGGCAGCAGATCATTGGGTCTATGGGCAATTTCCGGAAGTGGGTCGCTGTCAAACTTTTTACCTACCATCAACTACGGCCTGGTGGGGGAGTGCAGAAACCCTTCTTTGGGTGGAGGTGTGCTGGGCATCAGCAATGCTCCATCTCCAGGTTTGTTTACCGGTGGTGTACTCGGAACCAACTTCAGCACTGACCCGGAAGCTTATGGTGTAGTAGGCCTTACCAACAGCAGTAATGGTGCCGGCGTAGCTGGTAAAACCACCAACGGTTCAACAGGCGTGTATGGATATGCTATAAATGCTACCGGCCCTGCTATGAAAGCAGAAGCACTGGGCACTTCCACTACAGCATTGGAAATAAAAAATGGAGCTATAAAAGTAAGCGGTGCTAACCCTACGGTATTTCAACACGTAGCTACAGCAGGTAATATAACTCTTAATACAACCGAAATCCCCAACACTAGCCTGGCCAACAGCCCCACCGACCTGCTCATCATCACACCCTATTGGGATGGAACATATGTAAATTCACCACTGGGTGTGTATTTTACAGGTAGCAACTGGCGCATCTTCCGGCAAGACCAGCAGGTTTTACCCGCAGGTACAAAGTTTAATGTACTAGTGGTGAAACAATAATCATAAATTTAAAACTATACTCAGCATGAAAGCATTACTTCTTCCCATTTGCACTTTAACCCTTTTTGCCTGTGGCAGTAATAAAACAAAAGACAGTGCAGAACCAACTACAACGCAAACTGTAACCGATACACCTGCCGGTGAAAAAACTGCCACACCCCCCGATGCGGAAAAAGCCATAGTATCTTTCAGGATAAACGACACAACAGCCAGCACCCAAAAAGGCGGAAACAACGACAGGGATGAACATATTGGTATGTACACAGAGAGTACCGGCTATTTCTCCCTATCCTTAATGGGTGATGTACCTGGCAGGCCTCACAGGGGTTGGGTTAATTTTAGTTTGAAGGGGTTTAAGTTCGAGCCCGGTTCTTATACAGTTTCAAAAGATAATTTTGTCAGCTTTTCCCGCTACGAAACAGAAAATGCAGGTGGAGAAGTTGGTTACGAAGCCAGCGGCTTAGATGTATTCAAAGGAACAGAAATGAATCTTACTATTACTAAAATTGTTCCCGATCCGGATTCTTTTAATGGCAGGGACTGGTTAGCCACTGGTACATTTTCAGCTAAAATGCTAATAAAGGAACATAACCCTTATAAACGAACCTCCAATGAAGGGCTGACTCTTTCAGAAGGAACATTTGAGAATGTGAGAATAGCAGGCGGACCAAAACATAAATAATTAACAAGCTATGCGGTGAGAATTTCATTCTGCCTGTTCACTTCATGCAGCCTTTATTCCGGGCTGCATGTTGTATTAATTCAAAAAAGGAACAACCGATACTACCAACTCTTTAAAAAGGAAAAAGATGAAAAAAACAGCCTTCCTGCTACTTTTATTAAGTGGCTATTTTGCTGAAGCCCAGCAAAAACTACAGCATATTTCTTCTGCACAGAATATCGGCAACAACTCCACCTTCATTAATGCAGAAGGGCTGAACAATAATCCCAATGCCATCATCATTGTAGAGTATGATGCGGTTACAGCCAAAGCCAATACCCATGCAGTTGGCACTTGGTATACCGGCAGCCAATGGGCCATCTTCAACCAGGATTTGGCAGCTATGCCCGCCGGCCTCACCTTCAACCTTACCTGGAAAAATGCAGATGCCAATGCCTTTGTACATAAAGTGGTAAATGGAAATAATATACTTGACCACCCTTCACTCAATAATAACCCTTCCGCTTCTTTCTATGCCTCACAGGTATGGAACCCGGGCGGCGCAGGAGGTGTTTATAACAATGCAAATATTGCCCTGTCCTATAATCAGCAACTGGCTAAGTGGGAAGTAAAAAATCAAACCGGCGCACCCCTGCCCGAAGGTTCAGCATTTAATATCTTAGTTGGCAATTCTGGCAAAAATAGCATGGCTGTAATAAAAAATAACCCTGCTATCGCCAACTTGCCCCCAGTAAAAAATCAGCCTGTCACCAATCCAGTGATAAACAATCCAAACGTAGCAGTTATTGACCCTTCTGTCATTCAAGCCGTAAGCTCAGCAACCGCCAATCTTGGGTTTGAAGAAACATTTCTTAGCTGGAAGACCACCGGGACTGCTTTTAGTTTTCAACCGGTATCAGGTAATACTGTTGTGTCAGACCGTATGCTTTCCCGAATGCAATACACTGCCGGTGGTATTGGCGGCGATTACTGGAAAGGAATTGCTTATAACATCGGGCATAAAGGGAACAACTGGATTGGCACTTATGAAAACGGCGCAGGTGATGCACCCATCGGTACACTTACTTCTAAACCCATAAAGGCGGATAAACAATATTTAACTTTTTTGCTTGGCGGCGGAAATGATATTAATAAACTCTATGCAGAACTGCAGGTTAAAAAAACTGATTACGAGGCAGTATGGGGCGCCGGTAAGCGGGGGTTGTATGGTGATACAGAAGATGGTTTTACCTGTGTAAACAGGATAACACCGCTGATTAATTCAGAAGAACTGTTCCGTTATTATTTTGATTTAAGCGGGGAATTGAATAACCAGTTTGCCGGAAAAACCATCCGCATACGCCTGGTGGATGAAAAGTCAACCGGGTGGGGACATATTAATGCAGATGATTTTTTGTTTAAAGACAACCTGGATGATTTTATTTATTTCATGAAAGGGGGCATCGGGCTCTATGCCGATAAAGACAAACCCGTTTTTGGTTTTGCCGATACCCATGCTCATTGGGTAAACCATGTTGGCTTAAACAATTTTATGTGGGGCAGCCCAGGGGGCAAGTTAGAAACAAGCAATGTAGCAAGAGATATTCCGCCCTGCGATGGGCACAACCATGGATTACCAACTGTAACGCCGGGTTTATTTTTAGCAATAGTAGAGAATAAAGCTATGAACCGTTTGGGTGAGCGGCTTGCTAATGTTGGCAACGCCACTTGTGCTACTTTAGCTTTACCCTGTATGGTAGCCGCAGGCGCCACTTCTGCTGTAGGCGCAGCTTTTGGGTCCATTGGCCAGGGTGCATCAGGTGCTTATGCAAAAACCGGCGCTTTAGATGCTACTATCACTACAGCCCTTTACACAATGGCTGCCTGTGTTCCTTTCCAGGCTTGCGGCCATCAGTTTGTAAAAGATGTTTTTGCCAAACACTATGGTAATAATGTTCCTGAAAATAATCCAGCAGTCAGCAACTATGTTGATTTCCCGGCATGGAACTCGTTTGCACATCAAACCATGCACATCAGTTGGGTGCGCCGCAGCTATGATGGAGGGCAACGGCTGATGGTAGTGCCTGTTGGCGTAGCCAAAAGCTGGGAGTTTAACACCACCAGTGATGGAGCGATGCGCCCGGCATTTACACATATTCAAAACGCCGTAGCAGCACTTAAAGAATTAGTAAGATTAAACAACGACTGGATGCAGATTGCGTATTCATCCGCCGAAGCAAAAAAGATTATTCTGGAAAACAAGATGGCCATTGTTATTGGACTTGAACAAGCCGAGATTGGCAGCTATTTTTCTTCCCCGCAACAAGAAGTAAATGAATTGTACAAGCTGGGTATCCGCCACTTCTTCCCTATACATAATATTGATAACAACCTGGGCGGGGCTGCCGTTTTTAATAGCGCTATCAACTCCTACAATGATTTGGTGAACCGTGGAAAAAATAATGGCGAGCTAACCTGCCTGAATGTAAAAGAAGGCATCAGTAACTATGATGAAACAAGGGTAAATGTAAAATTAGAAAGAGGGATAATGCGGCAGGAAATGCGTTTTATGCCCATTATAGGTTTTGGCAACATCCCTTTCTTCTATAAAAATGAGGTGCCTTCCCGATATAATTATGAAAGCTATATAAGCCATAAAAATGCAACCGGCCTCACTGCAACAGGTTTCGCTTATATCAAAGAACTGATGAAGAAAGGTGCGATAATAGATATAGACCACATGAGTGATGATGCGCAAAATATGACAGTGAGGGAACTGCAGCGAAACAACTACCCGCTTCTCTCAGGGCATACCAATTTCCGCGACTTGCGAAGAGAAGGTACCGAAACAGAAGGAGATGGTAGAGAGGCCCGGCTAAAAACAGAGTTTACAATTTATAACTCAAGGGCTACAGAGATTATTAACTCCGGTGGGATGTTTGGTCTGATGAACCAGCAGAATAATGTAAAAAATGCACCAGGTTGCACCATCCCCAATACATCTGCCGGCGGTACTTCCTCCTTTATACAGGCTTATTGGTATGCATTGCAAAAGGGAGGGGAAGAACATGGCATCGCCTTTGGCTCAGATGCAAATGGTTTTGCCCCGCAGGTAGCGCCCCGTTTTGGTACGGATGCTATTTATTTCCTCGAAGGTGATGATGGATTAAACCCGCAATTAAGTGATTGGGATAAAGACAAGAGAAGAAGACGTTTTGCCTTTCAGCAAACCAATGGTGTACGATATGATAAGTCTATTACCACCTGGCATTACCACCGTTTTCAGCCCACTGGTTTTTTAACACAGGAAGAAAGAGATATATGGGAAGCCCTTGCTATGGCAAAAAGCGGAACGGATATTGGCAATGCATGGCAGCCGGGCGGGGGATTGAATTTTCCTGAACGTACCGATATACAAAGGGATAAAATAAAAAATATAGCCTTCGGTTTTAGCTGGGGTATCAAAAGAGAGCCCACAGGCGATTACGGCGCTTTCCTGGAATGCCCGGAGTATATTGTGCGGGCTGAAAACCTGAATAACTGCATGCCTGAAAGAAAAGCAGCTTATCTCTGTGTACGGGGAGAAAACAGTTTACCCGAACATATGAAAAGCACAAGGACGATGGAACTTTACCGCATCATGAAACCCATCTATGATTTATGGATGCAGTTTGAAAACGGGCCGAACGAACCGCTTAGAAAGAGTTTTGCCGGTACAAGGGATTTTGATTTTAACCTGGACGGACAGGCACATTATGGTATGCTGCCCGATTTGATACAGGATATGAAAAACCAGGGCTTAACACCGGATCAAATGAAACCTTTGTTCCTGGGGGCCAATCAATTTATTAAAATGTGGGAAAGCGCAGAAGCAGCGAAGAATAATATCAGGGATTAATTTTGTAACCTAAACCTTTAAAAAAATAAAATGAAAAAACTATTAATCATTTCCCTGTCACTGATTTTATTCGCCTGCAAAAGCGGCAAAAAAGAAGATAAATCAGGTGACATGCCGGCCGATCCTGCAAAAGAAAACACTGGCACCACCACACCCACCGAAGTGCCAGCCAGTACTGCCAGCAGTAACTTCTCCCTGATGATAGAAGGAAAAGAATTAAAACTGAACGGCAGCATCCTGGTAGATAAAGACAAAAAGAAACTGATGGCCGGTGCCCCATACCGTGCCATGATCACCACCAGTTCCGGCCCGGATAACGAAGGCATGATACTGCGGTTCGTATTTGATACCAAACCCGGCACCTACCCGCTTACCGGCATGAGCTATGGTCGTGGTAAAGGCGATGCCGGACAACAGTTTGGCGGCTTACTCGGAGGAGATGAAAAGCTGTACGACACTAAAGTAACTCTTACCGAATGTAAAGACCTTGGCGATAACAATGCCGGCGGCCACCGATGGAGCATCAGCGGCACTCTTGAAAATCTCACCATTCCTGCTATGGGCATTATGCTGATGGACAAAGAAAAAAACCATCCTAAAGAAATTAAGATTGATAAAATTTCTTTTACCAGTTTATCATTTGATGACAACGCCGAAGAAATGCTACAGAAAGCCATGGACCAAATGAATCAGATGAAAAAGAACAAATAAAAAATATCTGCCCATATCTTACGAAGCTGTTCCTGCCGGAACAGCTTCTTTATTTTCAACCAGGTACAACAGTTGAATTTCTTTATTGGTTTACATAAGTAAATACACTGGTGTGTTTAAAATAATTATTTGCCAGGCCATAAAAAGAGAAACATTTCATTCATTGTCTGCGCTATAGGTATTATATTCACGGTGCCAAACAATATCCTTAACCCAAAACTGCATCAATTCTTACATAGCGGACCTTTTAGTACTATATGTACATGGACCCATCATGGGAATGTCATCATTCTCATCATTATTTTTCTTTTCAAACAGGCTATCTCTTCCAATTTATACTGCAAAAAACCAAACATGAAACAAACCAAAACACTTCTTCTTTTACTTTTACTGACTTTATTTCAACAGGCTTCAGCACAATCAGATTGCTCAAGTGCTGTTATTGTTTGCGGCAACACCCAGCCATTCAACCCCAGCGGCGTAGGCACCAAACTGGAGCAACTGGCCTGCGGCGGCATTGAACACAATAGTGTGTGGATCGCCTTCCAGGCAAAGGCCAGCGGCAAACTTAATTTTGTGATTCGTCCGTTTAGCCTGGCCGGGTTACCCACCGCAGTGGATGTGGACTGGAGCCTTTACCAGTTACCCGGCAACCCCAACACAACCAATTGTAACAACAAAACACAATTGAGCTGCAATTTTGCAGGTTCTTCCACCGTATTCGGTATTCCGGGTGCTACCGGTATGGCCACACCCCCTTTCACCGCATCGCAATTTAACCCGGGTATTGATGTAACCCTGAATACATGGTATGTGTTAATGATAGATCAGTTTTCAAACACCACACCTTTATTACTCAGTGTTCAGTTTACGGGCAATCCGGAATTTGCTGCTCTGAATTCAACCCCTGGAATTTTCGACAACCGTCCCGATTTTACTATTACCACCGTTTCCGGATGTAATGGTGTATACAATTTCACCAACAGCGCTACCGCTGTTTCCGGTATAGCCAGTTATTCCTGGGACTTTGGCGATGGCAGCACTTCCACTGCCGCCAATCCATCGCATACCTATGTTACTCCGGGAACTTATTATGTTACATTAACGGTTACAGATAATAACGGATGTCAATCAGATATCCGGAAAGCCGTGATCTATAACAATACACCACCCGTCCTTACTGCAGCCAGTATTTTAGCCACGCCTTCCTGCAGCAATGCCAATACGGGAACCATTACCGTAGCTACTACCGGCGCCACTACGCCGGGTGTTGCAGGCGGAACCCCGCCTTATACATTTGAACTGGTATCGCCTTCACCTAATATCAGGGCTCCGCAGGCATCGCCTGCATTTACCGGTTTACAGCCCGGTGGTTATTTTTTGAAGGCAACCGATGCCTGTGGTAAATCGGCTGTAAGTACTGTTATAACCGTTGCACAGGTGGCCACCAACTCCACCATTGGCCTTGGTATTCAAAATACACAGGCGGCTTGTAACAGCACGCCGTCGGGTACAGCCACCATTTTTGCCAATGGCAGCGCACCGCCCTATACCATGGCGCTGGTTAACAGTTCGCCAGTAACCACTGGTGCGTTGCCCGCCGTACAGCGAGACCCAATTACGGCTACTTATTATACAACATTTACCAATTTATTACCGGGCCTTTACACGGTTGAGGCCGTTGACGGCTGCGGCAAAGCACGCCGGGCCACGTTCACAGTGAATGTAAGTACTGCGCCAACGGCGAACTCAGTGGCGAGTCCGTCCTGTGCAGGTACACCTACCGGCACAATTACGGTGACTGCCACGGCTGCCACAGGTTTATCAGCCAACGGGGCGCCGGGCATCTTCCAGTATGCATTAATTAACCCTTCGCCCGTTTTACGCAACCTGCAAAACTCTTCCGTATTTGAAAACCTTTATCCGGGTACTTATACTGTTGCTGTTCGTGACAATTGCGGTAGTATTGGTACAACAACGGTTACTGTGGGTACGGCTGTTGCACCTAATTTTGGTACATCTTTTATCAGCGCTTCCTGTCCGAACGGCAGCACCGGAACTATTGAAGTACAAAACGGAACTACAGCCGGTGGCGGTTCGCCTTACACTTATGCGTTAATTGCGCCATCTCCCGTTACCAGGGCACCTCAAAGCAGCAATGCTTTTGCAAACCTGCCTCCCGGTACATATACGGTAAGGATGACAGATGCTTGTAATACTTCGGCCATCACCACCTTAACAGTGCCTGCTTCTACGGCACCCACATTTACTACGGCGGCAACAACCAGTTGCATTACCCCTGCCAGCGGAACCCTTACTGTTACACCAGGCGCTTCTGCTTTGGGACCATTTAGTTTTGAACTGATCAGCCCGGGTGCCGCCATTCGTGCACCCCAGGGAAGCAATATTGCGAATACCTTCAACAGTATATTCACCGGATTGAACCAGGGAGCGTACACCGTTCGCATGACCGATGGATGTGGCACTCCGGTAACAGGTACTGCTACAGTATCAGCACCCACCGCGTTAGCTTTCCCCACCGGTTCGGTAGCTGTTGCGTCCTGTGCCTCCCCTTCTGCAGGACAGATCACGGTGGCACAACCAACCACCGGATTGGGAGCATATAAATATGAATTGATCGCACCTTCGCCAGTTACCAGAACACAACAGTACAGCAGGATATTCAATAACCTGCCCCCCGGTAACTATACCATACGCATCACCGATTCATGTGGTACCCAGACGGACAATAGTGCCACGCCGCTGACCCTGCCCGTTTCAACAGCACCCACCCTTACTGTTACCAACACATCCAGTTGTGCGGCAGCTTCCGGCACGATTACCTGTGTACCAACTACTGCCAACCAGGGTGGTGGTACCTACCAGTATGCTTTAATAGCGCCTTCACCTGTAACGCGGCCCAACCAGACTTCGCCCATATTTATCGGCCTGCCTGCAGGCGCCTATACGGTACAAATTACCGATCAGTGTGGTCAAACAGGAACTAACACAACAACGATTGCTGCAGCTGGAGCCTTTACGCCGGCGGCTGGCGGTTCTATTGCAAGGTGTGACGGAGGTTCAGGATATATAGGACAACTTATTGTAACCAACCCGCAAAACTTTACATCAGGTGGCCCCATACCAACGGGCAGTGGTGGCGGACCTTATACGTATGCGTTGTACGATGCCACCAATACCACATTAATTGCCGGTCCGCAAAGCAGTAATGTGTTCTCGAACATTACGCCGGTAGCGGGCAGTCCCACCCATACGATACGGGTTACCGATGCCTGTGGCAATACCAGCACCACTACGGGAACCATTAATAACCCAACAGCGATTACAGCTGCCACTATATCTGCCACTTCGGCTTCCTGTGCATCAGCCAACACCGGGGTGATAAAAGTTACCGTTCAGTCGGGCGGCGGCCTGCCCCCGTTACGGTATACGCTGATCGATGCGGTTACCTCGGCGGTGATCAGTGGTCCATTTACATATACCACCTTTACTAACGTACCAGCCAATGCCACCGGTTACCTGGTGCGCACCACCGATGCCTGCGGTAATACGGTTACCAGCGCCGTGCCTCTGTTATTTCCGGCTGCAGTTGCGCCAACCGCATCCGTTGTTACCGATGCTTCCTGCACCTCACCGGCTACGGGTGATATTACAGTAACGCCAGGTGCCGGCGCTACGCTGGCAGGTGGCACATTCACTTATTCTTTATATGATGCGGCCAATGTTACACTTATACGAGCCACACAAAACAGCCCTGTTTTTGCCAACCTTGCAGCGGGTAATTACACCGTTCGTATTACCGACCGTTGCGGAGTTGTAGGTACCGTAGCTGCAACTATTGCTTCTAGTGCCGCCGTTCCCACAGCCGCCGGCACCGTAACCAACACCTGTGCGGGAGGTAGTAGCGGCGTGATCCGTGGCGCTTCCACAGGCGGTATTTTACCCATTACTTATACATTGGTAAACCAGGTAACAAGCGCCGTTGTTGCCGGTCCGCAGGTTGATAGTGTATTTGGCGGGCTTGCAGCGGGCACCTATATTGTCAGAGTAACCGATGCATGCGGTGTGGTAACCAATTCGGCAAATATTATATTGGGTGATCTTCTTGCAACACCCACCATTTCTACCAGCAGTGCATTGGATTGTGCAGGCTCAGCTACCATTGGTGCCTACGGCGGCGGCGGTAGTGGCGGTCCCTATACCTATGCTATCTGCAACGGTACAGGATGTACCACCTTCGGTGCATTTGGCAACAGCAGCACATTTACGGTAAATACCAGTGGCACTTACCGTATTGCCACCCGAGACCGTTGCGGTAACCAGACATCCAGTGCTGATATAGTGATTGTAATACCAACCAAACCGGTGGTAACGGGTATTACCAAAGCCATTGCATGCGGTACTACCACCTTCACCGCATCTTTTACCGGCGTACCTAACACACCGTATTACAGTGTGGATGGGTCCAACTTCAGTACAACAATTCCTTCGGTAGGTCCTGGTTGCCATACGTTCAGGGTGGCAGATAATAACGGCGGCACCTTCGGTTGTGCCAGCGATGTATTTGATGTGAGTGTGTTCAGCGTACCATCTTTAAGTGCGGCTAATCCCACAAACTGGGTAACCGACTGTGTAAATGCTAATGTAATTCCGGGCATTGCACCGGCTACTGGCAATACCGGTTGCGTTGGTAGTGGGGCCAGTTTTGGTTCAAAACTGGTAGCATGTACAGGCTGTAACGGTGCTGCTGACCCTATCGGCACAGTAAGAGCAGCCGGCGTTCAATTTCATATACCCGGAGCTTCTGCAGCTACTTTTGCACCTGTGATAATTGTGGGCGGAATTGATATTTGCAGTGGCACTCCTGTAGCAGCCAACTTTAATTTACCGCCATTCAATTGCCTCACGTTGCCCACCAGCCTGCTCAGCTTTGCAGGTCAAAGAGAGGGTGCAGTAAACAGACTGCGTTGGACAACTACCACTGAACAAAACAATAAAGGCTTCACAATGCAGCGTTCTGCCGATGGCATCAACTATAGCGATCTTGGTTTCGTTAATAGCCGGGCTACGGGTGGCAGCAGCGTGGATGCCCTGGAGTATGGTTTTGTTGATAATAACCCTGTTGGTACCAAACAGTATTACCGCCTTCGCCAGGAAGACCTTGATGGTCGCACCAGGCTCAGCAATGTAGTACTGATCAAAGGAAACAAACCCATGAGTTTGTCGATTGGAGGCTTATTCCCTAATCCGGCCAATACAGAAATAAGTGTGCTGCTCGATGCTCCGGTTAAGGATAAGGTAACGCTTCTGATAATAGATGCAACCGGAAAAACAGTTTTGCAAAAAATAGTCAACGTAGAAACCGGAAGCAATACCATCCCGGTCAATATCGCTTCGCTGACAAATGGTTCTTACTTAGTAAAAATGGTTTGCAACAGCAACTGCGAAACAGCAGTAAGTAAATTTGTGAAGCAATAGTATTAACCGCCCGGTTTTTCAGCAAGGCTTCAACCACCCTGTTTATTGCAGGGTGGTTTTTTATTTGGGTAGATGTGCAATGAGCTCTACCTCCAGCCTTGCATCATGCATATATAACCTTGCAACCTGCACCCAGGTGGCAGCAGGAAAATCGCCTTTGTAAAAAACTTTACGGGCATCATTATGTTTCTTCATGGCTTCCATATCAGTAGTGTACAAATTTTCTTTTACCACATTCTGAAAGGTTGCGCCAAAGCTTTTCAGCGATCTCTCCAATGCCTGGTACACCCGGGTGATATCCTCAGGTGTTACATCTCTCGCTACGGCCCCGGAGATGTAAAGTATATTATCCACTTTTACCACCTGCACATAACCGGCGCTGGTGTCCTGCTTCAGTTCATTATCCCAATGCCATTTTTCTTTTTGAATAGTTTGATCCTGTGCTTGTATGGTAAGCAGGAAAGCGGCCTGGAACAGGAGGATCAGCATTAATAACTTTCGCATACGATTAATTTTTACTGAAAGTAACCATCCCTTTTGCGAAAGCCAACAAAAAATCCACCAGCGGTTACTGGTGGATGATGATAATATTATTATCTGCTCAGTTCGCCCGGCCAAGCATTTCCTCCACTTTCATCACCAGTTCTGTTTTGGTGATGGGTACCCCCATGATCTTATTATAACCTTTGGCATCCACAAAATAAACGTCGCGGATGATCTTGATCAATTGTCCATTGTTGATCTCAGGTATCAGCACCGTATCAAAGTTCTTGAGTATATCCCCCAGGTTTTTGGGAAACGGGCGGATGTAACGAAGGTGGGCATGGCTTACCGCATGGCCTTTTGCCTGCAATTCCGCTACAGCAGATTTGATAGCACCATAGGTGGAGCCCCAGCCGAGTACTAATATCTTTCCCTTTTCAGGGCCGCTGTCTAATTTTTGTTCGGGTATGTAATCTGCTATCTTATCTACTTTTTCCTGGCGGATCTTTACCATTAACTGGTGGTTCTCCGGTTCGTAGTTCACATTACCGGTAATGTTTTGCTTTTCCAATCCGCCGATGCGATGCTCCAGCCCCGGTGTGCCGGGTACCGCCCAGGGCCTGGCCAGTTTTTCATCCCGCAGGTAAGGTTGAAATTTATCTTCGCCGTGCCCTAACTCTGTTTTGAATTTTACAGGAATAGGCGCCAGGTCGGCCGACTGCGGATATTTCCACGGTTCAGCCCCATTGGCGATATAGCCATCACTTAAAAATATAACAGGTGTCATATGTTGTACAGATATCCTTACCGCTTCATATACAGCATCAAAACAATCACCCGGTGTACTCGCCGAAATGATGGGCATAGGGCATTCGCCGTTCCTGCCGTAGTACGCCTGCATCAGGTCGCTCTGTTCTGTTTTGGTTGGCAATCCTGTAGAAGGCCCACCTCTTTGGATATTAATAATAATCAATGGTATCTCCAGCATCACAGCCAGGCCCATCGCTTCACCCTTCAGCGCAATACCCGGACCGCTGGAAGTAGTTACGCCCAGCGAACCGCCATAAGCAGCGCCAATGGCTGATGTAATGGCCGCTATCTCATCTTCTGCCTGGAAAGTACGAACACCAAAATTTTTGTACTTGCTCAGGTCATGTAAAATATCTGATGCAGGAGTGATGGGGTAAGAACCGAGGAATAACGGTAAACCGCTTTTTTGCGAAGCAGCAATTAATCCATATGCCACTGCCTGGTTACCCATAATGGAACGGTAAGAGCCGGGTTCCATTTTTGCTTTCTGAACAGAATAAGTTGTAGTAAACGTTTCAGTAGTATCTCCGTAATTATAACCCGCCTGCAATACCTTGATATTGCTTTCCATGATATCGGGCTTCTTGCCAAATTTTTCCCTGATGAAGCTGATCGTGTTTTCCATGTCACGGTTGTACATCCAGTACAGGAAGCCGAGCACAAACATATTCTTGGCCCTGTCTTTCTCCTTCATCCCCATGGTAATGTCCTTCAATGCCTCACGGGTCATTTTGGTCACATCCATTTTAATCACTTCATAATTACCAAGGCTGCCATTCTCCAATGGATTCTCTCCTTCCGGATAGTTGGCCAGGCGCAGGTTCTTGGCATCGAAACCATCCGTGTTCACAATTATTTTCCCCCCTTTTTTCAGGGCGGTAAGGTTTACTTTCAGTGCTGCCGCATTCATGGCCACCAGCACATCGCAGGCATCGCCGGGGGTAAAAATCCGGTCACTGGAAAAACGCAATTGATAGCCGCTCACACCAGGCAGGGTTCCTATCGGGGCCCTGATCTCTGCCGGGAAATCCGGGAACGTAGCGAGGTCTATACCGAGTAAAGCTGTGTTATTGGTAAACTGGCTGCCGGTCAGCTGCATTCCATCTCCACTATCGCCTGCAAATTTGATTACCACATCTTGTAATACTTCCTGTTTTCTTGCCATTGCGTTTAAGTTATTCTGCGAATTTATAACAAGTTATGCTTGGTTGATGCACTGATTTTCATCATTCCCCGTACTGACCAGCCTCGCTCTTCAAAGCCCGAATTATGAATTTCGGAAAAGGGCCGGACCCGCAACGAAATATCAGTAACTATTTTTATATTGGTGGAATAATTATTTCTATGAACAAGTCCCAAAAACTCTTCCTCGCCATCAGTATCCTCGTTCCATGTATGCTGCTGGCCCAGGCCGATGATGATATTTATGAAGCCAATCGCCTGAAGAAGGTTTTTCCTGACGACCGGGTGGCTGCCACCATCGTGGAAGAAGAATTCAATTTTGACAAGGGTAAAAGTGAGGATAAACTTCCTGTGGTAACGGCCCTTCGCAATACCGGCATCACCTTCCTCGCATTGAGGGAAAGAGCCAGTATCCAGTATTTTGATTTTTATAACTCATTTACCAAGATCACTTCCTTCAAACAACTGGAGAAGGTGAAAGGGATGTTTGGCACCAAGAAAAATTACAACGTAGGATATGCCATTGACCGCTCAGCCAGCTCCAGTGAAATATTTTCGGATGATAGCCGGGTAAAATATTTCAACATCGGCTTTACCGGATACGGAGATGTAACACGGGTGGAAACAGAGAAAAAATACCTCGACAGCAAATACTTAACGGCTGTTTATTTTCATAGCTGGTTTCCCGCCAAAGAAAAGATCATTCGCTTCAAAGTACCCGACTGGCTGCAGGTGGATATTCGGGAATTCAACTTTGATGGATATAAAGTGGTAAAACAAAAGACCCAGGAAAAGGGCGCCACGATTTATTCCTTTAAGCTGCAAAACCTGCTGGCCATGAAAAATGAGCCCAGAGGCATCGGTGCAGCATATCAATACCCGCATGTGGTAGTAGTGGTAAAATCATTCAGCTATGATGGCAAAACAGAAAAAGGCTTTGGTGATGTGGGCGATCTCTACAACTGGTATAACTACCTCTATAAAAAATGTGTGAACAACCCCGATGAATTAAAAAACAAAGTAACCGAACTAACCAAAGGCAAAGCCACTGATATTGATAAAGTAAAATCCATCTTCTACTGGGTGCAGGATAATATACGCTACATCGCTTTTGAAGACGGGCTCGCCGGGTTTATTCCCGCCACAGCACAGGAAGTGTACAAAGCCAAATATGGCGACTGTAAAGGCATGGCCAACCTGATGACAGAGATGCTGAAGCTGGCCGGGCTGGAAGCTTATATGACATGGATCGGAACCCGCCATATCCCATATGATTATACCCTGCCATCGCTGGCGGTGGATAACCATTGCATCAGCACGGTAGTGCTGGGCGGAAAGGAATACTACCTGGATGGAACAGAAAAATATGTACCCTTTGGCGAATACGCATGGCGCATACAAGGCAAAGAGGTACTTATAGGTAAAGGCGATAAGTATGAAGTAAAAAAAGTGCCGGTACAGGATAAAGAAAAGAACAAGATCCTTACACAAACCACTTTCCAATTAAAGGATAATGTACTGAAAGGCCACGTAAAAGCCACCCTTACAGGAGAACAACGAACCAATTTTCACCAGTTCTATCATGATCTGCCAAATGATGATAAGAAAAAACTGATCCAGCGCTTCCTCGAGTTTGGTAATAAGAACCTCTTGGTATCAAATGTAAAAACATCCGACCTTAACAACCGGGAGATACCCGTAGTAGTGGAAGGTGATATTGACCTGACTAACTATGTGATCACGGAAGACAAAGAAATTTACCTGGGCATAGACTTTTATCCGGAAGACCTTCGTGGCTTAAACCCAGATAAAGACCGCCAGCAGGATTATGCCCTGCATTCCAGCTATGTGGCACAGGATGAAACGGAACTCGTACTCCCCGCCGGATACAAAGTGATGTCGTTGCCCGCCAGCATTACTGAAAAAGCAGATGATTATGAAGTGACTGGATCATATACCAACAAAGACAATAAAGTGATCTTTAAAAAGATACTCGCCTTCAATACCGGCCGTATCCGTAAAGCCGATTTTGAGAACTGGAAAGCATTTACCAGGAAGTTGAAGGATTTTAATAGTAACCTGATATTGATTAAAAAGCCATAAGCATTTCCCACAAAGGCGCTAAGCGCACAAAGGCTTTTTAATTAAATCATAAAAATATGAAAGAAAATGAATTAGCGACCATTGCAGTAGATATATCCTTTAAGATTCACCAAGCTCTTGGACCCGGTCTGTTAGAAAGTGTTTACGAATCTGCCTTGCATACGAATTGGACAAGCGGATGATTCCTTTTACAAAACAAGAGCAAATTGATATTGTATACGAGGAGTAGTATTGGAAAAAAAGTTTCAGAGCTGATATAATCATGGACGATAAATTACTGATCGAGCTTAAATCAGTAGAAAGATTAGAAAAGGTTCATCATAAGATTACGTTGAGTTATATGCGGCTGGCAGGTATAAAACTGGGATTATTAATAAATTTTAATGTTGATCTTATCAAAGAAGGCATTCACAGGAAAATAAATGGAAATTTATACTAACTACACCTCTAAATATCTAAGGCTTGCAAACATCTTTGTGGCCTTTGAGCCTTTGTGGGAAAAAATAAAAAGTAATATGAAGAAGTTGTTTTTCACAATGATAATTATAGTAGCCGGTTACTTTGCTTCTGCGCAAGACGACGACGATACTTTCTCGCCTTCGAAACTGGAAGCTATCGCCAAAAACATGAAACCCGTGTGGGAAGATGGCGATGCTGATTTTAACACCAGTGCCGTACCGGAAAAATGGAAAGAAGAAAGCGGTATCATCATTGCACAAAAAACAAAGTTTGCGTTTGATAAAGATGCCAACAAACTGGCCGTGTATGAAATTACCCGGCGCCGCATCAAGATGAATGACCGGGATGCAGTAAACAACTATTCGTCTGTGTATTTCCGAATCGGTTCTTCCAATGATGGAGCTGGCATCAAGATCATAAAATCGAATGGCACCGTACAGGACGTATCGCTGCGCAATGCGGTTTATGTGGAAGATGCGTCGGATGTGCCCAGCACCTTTGCACCATATATAGGCAAGGCAAATACATACTATGATAAAAGCAAGAGCCGCATCATCTATTATAAATTAGCGGTCCCCGATCTTGATCCCGGTGATATTATTGATTACGCCACCATCTTCTACGATGATAATACCGTAAAGAAGATGAGTTATATCGAATTTGATCCCATTTACTTTGTTTGCACCCGGGAATATCCCGTCATCAGCCAGAAGTTTGAGATAGATACCGACAACAACTCATTTGTCAATTCCAAATCCACAATGGGGGCCCCGGTCTTTAAAGAAACCGGCAACTCCGCTGCTGAATATTCCTGGGAAGACCGTAACCGGGAAAAGATAAGCGACACCCGTTGGGTAAATCGATTCGTGGAATTACCGATGCTGAAATTTCAAATTGTGTTCTCAAGAAGTGAGAACCGCTCCGACCTTTTTATTGGCGACAGGGGCGAACTGAAACAAAACATCAGTCCCGAAGAGCTGGCGAAAAAAATGAACAGCCTCTATAACAAACTGGATGGTTCCTACTATTACAGCATGGCCAAAGCCTACCTCAAGCAAATTGGCTATGCAGATATGAGGGAAGAAGATTTTATTCAAAAGACCTATTATATCCTCCGCCACATGTCATTCTACCGGGTCAATGGTTTTTCCAGTGAATTGTTTGCTTCCTGCTTAACCCAATGTCTCGATCTGCGCAAAGTACCCTACGAGCTGATCGTAACCACACCAGCCAACCTGACCAAACCGGAGAACATTATATTCCGCACCGAACCGGAATGGATGGTAAGAGTAAAAGGAAAATATATTTTCAACGCCACCATATTTTCTAACCCCTATGATTTCAAAGAAGAATTTTTGAACACCTCGGCTTTTATTATCTCATTAGGTAAAAATCCAACCGCCACACCCGTTACCCTGCCGGGCAGTACCCCTGATGATAATGTACTCACAAATACGGTTACTGCCTCCATAGATACTTCCGGCAGAAACATGCTGGTGACCAACCAATCGGCAGTAACAGGCATGAGCAAACAGTTTTATAATACCCAGGGTCTGATCTATACCACCGCACTGGATGATGACCACCGCAGCTATGGTGGTGAAGATGATGTAAGGGCCAGCATGAAAGGAGCAATATTAGAAAGCTATGAAGACAAACTCCGGGAAAGAAAAAAAGAAGACAAGGTCAGGAAACTGGAATACATGAAGAAAGAACTGGGAGACGACTATGACAACGTAAGCGCTTACCATGAGTTTACACTCAACTCCGACGGACGCACCTGGCGCAAACAGGAACTCAATTATACCAGCAAATTTGAACTGGCCGACATGGTAAAAAAAGCCGGGGATAACCTGCTGGTATCCGTGCCGGCACTTATCGGCGATCAGTTATACATCTCACAGGATGACAGAAAGCGGGAAGTGGACGCCTTTATGAGTTTCCCCCGCAGCTATCGCAATGTTATCAACTTTACCATACCTGCCGGGTATAAAGTGGTGGGTATTCAAAACCTGAACATGAATATTGATAACGAGGCTGGCACATTTGCCGTACAGGCCACTGTCGAAGGCAACACACTTAACATACTGACCAAAAAAGTATACAAACAGCAAACAGTAAAAACAGCCAACTGGAATAAACTGGTGGAAATGCTGGACGCTGCATTCAATTTTACACAGAAGAAAATACTATTAAAGAAACTTTGAGCCGCTAATAGTTTCAATCCCAAAAAATGATTGCCTGTTTTTCAGGGGATTTGGGAATTCTTTAACCTGTCCCCACTTTGAAGCCTTTATCCGGCGCATTACTTTCATGGTGGAAATTAAAAAACCACCCCAACAACATGTCATTCCCCACCTCCGCCGATGAAGGCGAGCCCGGAAGCCTAACGGCCCGGTTCAGTTCATTTCTTTTCATTAGCTTAATTACCCTCTCGCTTTTTTCCTGCCGCCAGCAGGAAACAAAAACCCAAAAGCCCCAATCTGCTGATACGCTGATAAGCAAACCACCACCACCTCTGCCCAAGGATGCTATTGCTAAAAAGCCACTCCGCAAAAAAAAGATCTACCTCACCTTCGACGATGGCCCCAATAAAGGCACCGGCAATGTGCTGGCAGCCATCAAAGAAGAAAATATTGCGGTTAGCTTTTTTATTGTTGGCAAACATGTATTCGACAGTCCGCAGCAACACGACAACTGGGAACTACTGAAAGCAGACACCACCATAGAACTCTGCAACCACAGCTACACCCATGCCCTGAATCGCTATACTAAGTTTTACCAGGATCCTGCAGGTGTAGTAAAAGATTTTCAGCAAAGCCAGGAAAAACTGCAGTTTACTAACCAGGTGGCCCGTATGCCCGGCCGTAATGCCTGGCGAATTGATTCTATTCGGGTCACAGACATTAAAGAAAGCAGGGCAGCTATTGATTCTTTGCATCAGGCAGGCTTTGCTATCATGGGCTGGGACATAGAATGGAATTTTGACCACAAAACAATGGCCCCTGATCCCGACACTGCATTACTGCTGCGCCGGATAAAAAATCTGTTAGATGCAGGCACCACACAAACACCCGGCCACCTGGTATTGCTGGCACATGACCAGGCTTTTCAAAAACAACCAGATATTGAAACACTGCATGGCTTTATCCGGGAACTGAAAAACAATGAAGAGTATGAATTCGTATTGGCAAGTAAATACCCCGGAGTAAAGTAGTACAGTTACGGGAAGGCAGCTTAGTCTAAAATACTTGAATTGTCGAAGCTTTGCTCAGTACCTGTTGAACATATTCCCCGGCCTTTTAAGTGCTTCCTATTAAACAGCAAAAAAAAAGCAGGATTTGAATAACTGTTGCAAAAGCAGTCGCCCGAAGATTTCTGCAGGCATTCTGTTTTGTCTAACTTAAAGGATTCGTTAACCACAAAACAAAACCAATTATGAAAAAAATTCTTTTTGGAATTTCCGGATTCCTGATGCTGTCGTTCGCTGTTTCCTGTAAAAAAGCTGAAGT
>CALSAT010000002.1:0-28203 GCA_943372905.1 Bacteroides fragilis
CAGGAGGGCAAAGATAATGTAAATGAACCAGTGGCTGATTGTGGCTGATTATTAAGGTATTCGGAAATTTTTGTCATGAAAATATATACACTTTTTGCGCTATTGTGCTGCCCACTGCTGAGGGGCGCTGTTCATGCCCAGTCGGATTATGTGGTTACCTGGCAGAATGATACAATTCTCTGCCGCTTCCCTGACAAGCCCCAGAAAGAAGGTTTCAGACCTGCCGGAAATTACAAGAACGGGCATATACAATTAGCGGCCGTATTTAGTAATGATTCCGTCCGTGTGATAAAGGCCGGGGAGATAAAAAGCTATACCCGGGCAAAACACGGGCAGTCATTGCTATGCAATGGGAACTTCGAGTCCATTCAGTTGGTCAGCCGTGACTCAATGCTGACGGAAGTAGATGGAAAAAAGGGAAAAAGCTGGTTCTTTCTCAACAAGATCGTACCGGGCAAATACGCCACGCTGTACTGCAAGTATCTTTTCACCAGCAGGGGCCCACGAATTTATTATTACCTGGTTAAACATTCACAGGCGGTTAACCAGGAACCACAATTGGTTTGGGACTGGAAAAGAACCATGAATCTGCTGGCAGATGAGGATATAGCTGATAAGTTGCGCCAATTTCGTTTCACAAAAGCCAGGAACAAGTATCGGGAGTTGGTAAAGGAATATAACCGGCTGAAGGAAGAAGCAGCTCTTGGAAAAACACAGTAGCAAAATTGATCATAGTTGCAGTATTTTGCGGTCATGTATAATTTCTTTCGCAGTTATATGCTCCCGGCCGTTTCGGGGATTACATTGCTTTTGCTGATCACTGGTTGTGCCAGTAAGGATAAACAAGTTGATTCTAACCAGTTTTTTTTTGATTACACTATTACCGGTGAGGAAGAGAATGATAGTGTGACCGTGATGCTGCAATACCGGGAAGAAGAAGCAGGTGAAGTGGTATCTATTGAAGGATTGGGCCAGGTAACGCTTGATGGCATCCCACTTCAGGCAGAAAGTACAAAGATCACCGGCGCTTACTATGAGGTGCAGCGGCCCCTGGCAGAGTTTGCCGGCAGCCATTCCATCATTTTCACCACCAACGCTAATAAGGAGTATAAAGAAGAATTCGCCTTTCAGCCACTGCAATTACTTACTGTTTTGCCGGATTCAATACCGGCAGAGGAGCTGCTGCTTGAACTAAACGGGGTGGAAAAAGGTGACCTGATAAGAATATTAATGACAGATACCATTTTTGGGAGCGAGGGGATCGAAAGGCTTGATACGATACAAGAGGATAACCGGTTGCTGATCAGCAGCGAAGAAATGGCCGGATTGGCAAGCGGACCTGTTCAACTGGAACTTGTAAAGGAAAGCGAAGATCCTATTCAAAACGGAACTCCCGGAGGCGGACGCCTGTACCGCTCTTTCCGGCTGAAAAGGGAATTCTGGCTCGTAAAAGAGCCTGAATAACAACCTTTATTATGCTCCTTTCAGGGGATTTGCACAGGTAACCAACAACCTGGTATTCAGCCCTGATTATTTTCCCCGTTGCATGGAATTTCAGGGCTTAGCCCGTACTTTTGCGGCCTGAAAAGTTCAATGGTTTCATAAGTTCACCTGATCAAGAGAACAGGGCCTCCGAAGCGAACTTGTGAACCTGTTAACTTGTATAACTTCAAAACGTTTCTATGGCCGGTCAATTAAAAGAGGTTCGTAACCGTATCAAATCAGTTCAGAGTACTCAGCAGATCACCAAAGCCATGAAAATGGTAAGTGCTGCCAAGCTTCGCCGGGCACAGGATGCCATTATTCAGATGCGCCCCTATGCACAGAAACTGCAGGAAATGCTGAGCAATATTGTGAGCAACAGTGAAGGAGGGGCCGGTATGAGCCTGGCTGCTGAACGCCTGGTGGAAAAAGTGCTGCTGATCGTTATCACCAGCGACCGCGGACTTGCCGGCGCTTTTAATGCCAATACCATTAAGCTGGCAAAAGCCACCATCGCCGAGAAATATGCCGAACAGCATAAAAAAGGAAATGTAACGATCTGGAACATTGGTAAAAAAGGGTACGAGCATTTTGTGAAGAACAATTACAATGCGGACGCTACTTTCAAAGATATTTTCCTGAACCTGACTTTTGAGAATGTGCAGGCCGCTTCCAAAGCTGCAATGACCGCTTTTGAAGAAAAACAATTTGATGTGGTGGAGTTGGTGTACAGCCAGTTCAAAAACGCCGCAACCCAGCGTTTTGAAGTAGAACGTTTCCTGCCGATCCCTAAAGTGGAGAAAAAGCAAGGCGCTGCCAAAGCCGATTTCTTATACGATCCTACCAAAGAATTACTGATTGCTGAGCTGATGCCCAAAATATTGAATACACAATTATTCAAAGCGGTACTGGATTCCAATGCATCTGAGCATGGTGCCCGTATGACAGCTATGGACAAAGCCAGCGAGAATGCCAATGAAATGCTCCGCTCACTGAAAATTTCTTACAACAGGGCCAGACAAGCGGCGATTACCACCGAGTTAACGGAGATCGTGAGTGGTGCGGCGGCGCTGAATGGGTAAGAATGGCAAATAAGTCATAAATGGCAAATTGGTCAAATGGCAAAGTCATTAAGGTTAGAAGATCTTGAAGTGTACAAAGTGGCAATAGAGATCGGAGAGATCGTTTGGTCTGTGGTAGAAAAATGGGAATATTTTCCAAAGAAGACATTAGGTGCACAATATGTGAATGCGGCAGATTCCATTGCCATGAATATTAGTGAAGGATATGGCAGGTTTCATTTTAAAGAAAATAAAAACTTCTGCTATTACAGCCGCGGTTCCGCAAAAGAAACCCTCACCGCCACTACAAAAGCTAAGTCCCGGAATCTTATCACAGAGGAAGAATTTAGCCTTCTTTCGCAAAAACTGGATATTTATTTTCGATTAATGTATGGATACATTAACTCTATTGGTACTTACGAAGCGGTATAGTAATTGTGAATAACCTCTTTTGAGCTATTTCTTTTTGATAATTAACTTGCCGCTTTAGAGATATGACTAATTTGACTTTTTTGACTGAAATATTTGACTATTAACAAGCATGGAAATAACTAATCTGATACCGCATATAGAAGCACTGATCTTTGCCAGTGATAAACCATTGACAACACTTGAACTGACAGAGCTGGTTAATAATGCGTTTGGATTCATGGAAGATAAAATATCCCTGGACCAGGTGGAAGCTGCTATCGAAGGCATTACCGAGAAATATGCATCTGAGTTTTACCCGTTTGAAATGAAACAAAGCGGCGGCGGCTGGCAATTCCTGACCAAAAAGGATTACCATAAAACGATCGCTCAACTGAACGGAGATAAATTCCTGAAAAGATTATCTGCGGCGGCCCTGGAAACGCTGGCCATCATTGCGTATAAACAGCCCGTGACCAAAGGCGAGATAGAATCGATCCGCGGCGTAAGTTCTGATTATGCAGTACAAAAATTACTGGAAAAAGAACTGATCATCATTACCGGGCGCAATGAGAAATTGCCCGGTCACCCATTAGTGTATGGTACCTCCAAAAACTTTATGGATTATTTCGGTATCAATTCAGCTGATGATCTTCCTAAAATAAAAGAAGTGCTGGCCGAACAACTGGTAGAACCTACCGTGATGAAAGATGTGAACATGGAGGACGAAACAAAACCAGAAGATGGAGATGAAACAGCTGCCCTGGCTGTAACCAATGGTGGAGAACTGATCGTAAGTCAGGAACAAGGAGAAGGAGAAGAAAACTGATCATATCATTGCCTGATCATATAATTACTATGCCATTCCACAGCGGGATGGCATAGCTGTTTATAGTATATTCGCAGCTATGGTGGAGTCATTATCATACGAACAACTATTAGCAGCATCCCGCACTTTTGGCACTCCTTTATATGTATATCATGCAGAGAAAATAAAGGAGCAGTATGAAAAACTGACGACTGCTTTTTCTATGCTCGATACTAAGTTTTTTTATGCATCCAAAGCGCTGACGAATATCCATGTGCTGAAATACATTAAGTCAATAGGTTGCCACGCAGATTGCAGTTCTATCAATGAAGTAAAGCTGGCCCTGCATGCAGGGTTTCCGCCAGAGCAGGTATTGTATACTTCCAATGGTATTGCCTTTAGTGAAATTGAAGAGGCCGTCGCTGCCGGCGTGCATGTTAATATTGACAGTTTATCCAACCTGGAAAAGTTTGGAAAAAAGTATGGGCACAGTTACCCCGTTGGCATACGCATACGGCCCAACATCATGGCAGGCGGTAACCTGAAAATATCCACCGGACATGATGCCAGTAAATTTGGAATACCTGTAGATCAACTGGCACAAATAGAAGAAGTGGTGAAAGCAAATAATATTTTCATCCGCACCCTTCATATACATACCGGCAGCGATATTAAAGAGGCTGAGGTATTTGTGAAAGGAATGGAAGTATTATTTGAGCTGATCCCGCATTTCCCTGAACTGGAAGTGATAGACCTCGGCGGCGGTTTTAAAGTACCTTACAAACCCGATGAAGAGGAGACCAACGTAGTCTTGCTGGCGCAGAAAATAAAAGAAGCATTTGACAGCCACCCGGTGGCGGGGAATAAAAAATTTCAATTGTGGTTTGAACCAGGAAAATTCATGGTGAGTGAATGTGGTTACCTGTTAGCTGAAGTAACGGTTATAAAAGATACTGGTAATATAGTATTTGCTTCAGTGAACAGTGGATTGAATCATTTGATACGGCCGATGATGTATGATGCCTGGCACCGGATCGAGAATATCTCAAACCCTGACGGGGTAAAGAAGGTGTACACGGTTACAGGCAATATTTGCGAGACCGACACCTTTGCATCTGACAGACCGATCAATGAAATTCGGGAGGGAGACATTCTTGCGTTGTATAATGCCGGCGCTTATGGTTTTGAAATGTCGTCCAATTATAATTCCAGATTTAAACCTGCAGAAGTATTTGTTTTGGATAATGTATCCTATCTCATTCGAAGGAGGGATAATTGGAGTGATCTGTTGAAGAACCAGGAGGATTTACCCCAATACTTATTGACAAAGTAAATGAGATTTTTTGTTGTGAGGTGAATTGGATAGATTTGAAATAACCAAACACTTCTGTATGTTTCCATCAAACTTTGCAAGGCGAATTGGGTATTCATTTCTTGCTTTACTTTTATTTCAGTTTACATCGCTGGCCCAACAGGGGAATGACTGGGTAGGTATTCCGGTTACGCTCGGCAACGGAGTAACTGTTTCTGTAGAAGAACTGCAAAGACTTTCTGCAGAATATGATAAAAATCCCATCCCCAAAAAGCTCAGGGAAGAATTGGAATTCCACCGGGCTGCAAGGCCGAACCCCCATGCATTGCCTGGTTCAACATGGCCACCCCTTGATAAACTTATTCAGCCCTCTGGCATTGATAATACAGGCCGGGTTAATGCCACACAAACCATTTTCTCCAATTTCCTGGGAGCCAACTTAACTGCTGATGGCACTGTTTTTCCGCCAGACTCCAATGGAGATGTTGGTCCTGGTCAGCTTGTTATTGCTACCAACGGACGATTAAAAGTGTATAATAAGAACAATGTTTGTACCGGCCAGCAAACCACCACTACCGGTTCTTCTTCCACCAACCTGGCATCTCCGGTAATGAATGTGGATTTAAATACTTTTTTCAGCCCCGCAACAGGTGGTGTTGGGGTAAGTGATCCGCATGTCCGGTATGATCGCCTCAGTCAGCGTTGGTTTATAGTAGCTATTGATCTGAGGGCTGCCCCTAACCGTTGTGTTATTGCTGTAAGCAGTGGCCCCACTATTGTAAGCTCTGCCAGCTTTACCTTCTTCTTTTTTGTTTTTGATATACTTCCTCCCGTACCACCAGCTTTTATAGCTGGTTTTTTCGACTATCCCACACTGGGCGTAGATGCCAATGCATTATACATTGGTGGCCGCATGTTTAACACCGCCCTTACCGCTTATGTAGGCGCTTCTGTATTTGTGATAAGAAAATCTTCTATCCTGGGTGCAGGCCCCATGGTAGTTACGGGTTTTAATGGTATTGGCACTGCTTCTACCGGCATTTATACCCCACAGGGTGTACACAATGATGATCCTGCAGCCATAACTGGTTTTATTATTGGAGTTAATTCAGCTGTTTTCAGCCAATTAGATATTCACCGCATCAGCACACCCGGTGGCACACCCACTGCATCTGCGCTAATTCCACTCACTGTTCCTACTACCTCAACGCCACTTAACCCGGTGGCAAGTGGCAGTGCAGTAACCTTTGATGCCAATGACGACCGGCTTTTTGCCGCCATGATTATGAAGAATACCCAAACAGGCGTATCTTCCTTATGGACCAGTCATGCGATTGCCGTAACCACGGCTGGTACAGGAGCAACCACTGGTGCAGGCCGACGCAATGGTGTCCGCTGGTATCAGATAGGCAACCTTGCTGCAACTCCCAGCCTAACCCAGTCCGGAACCGTATTTGACAATGCAGCCACTACTCCACGTTTTTACTGGTTTCCCGGTATTGCAACAAGTGGCCAGGGGCATTCTGTTATTGGTGCCAGCACCTGTGCTACAAACCAGTTTGTAGATGTGGCTGTTGCCGGACGGTACAGTACTGATTTATTGGGAACTTCGCAGGCACCGGTATTGGCCACTGCAAGCACTACCACTTATGCACCTCCAGCCGACCCGGGTCCGGGTCGCCGTTGGGGCGACTATTCGCAAACCGTCGTTGATCCGAGCAACAATATGACGATGTGGACCTTTCAGACATACACCAATAATACTAATTCGTGGGGTGTAAGGGTCGTTCAATTGGTAGCCCCGCCCCCGGCAACTCCCACCTCGCCCGGTACTATTGGCTGCGGTAGTAATGTTGCATCAAACAGGGTAACAAACGTAACTATTGCAGGTACCTCTGTTAATAACTCCGGTTTTTATGATCCGGGGCCTGATGCAGGAGGACCCGGTTTTGCCAGTCGGCTGGCTGTCTCATCCACAGGGGGTGCAATAGCAAGCAATATTGTTTTTACCAGCCCCACTTCAATATCTTTTACGTTAACATGGCCTGCCGTTCTTGCAGGTACTACCCAAACATTTACCATTACCAATCCTGACTGTCAGAGTGTAACCACAACTTATACTCTTCCCACCGGCTGTATAAACCTGCCTGTACGCTGGTTGTCATTTACCGGCCGGGATATTGGCAGAAGGGTGCAGCTGAACTGGGTTACAGATTATGAGCCAGATAATTCAAGATTTGAAATTGAACGGCAGAATACAAGAGGCGAATGGGTGCCGATAGGTTCTCAAAACAGCAAAGGCGTGAATGGTGGGGCCTACACGGAATTTGATAATAATCCGTTGCCTGTTAATTTTTACCGCCTCAAACAGGTAGATGCTGACGGTAAATTTACTTATTCCACTATTGTAAAAGTGGAGATTAAAAGCAATGGTGCATTTGTAGTATATCCCAACCCGGCCAAAGATCAGTTGAATGTGGAGTTCCCCGAATCATACCGTAGGGGATTTGTGAGACTGGTAAATACACTGGGAGAAGTAGTATATACCGGCCGTATCAGTAGTGATAACAAGCAAACCATTGATATTAGCAATCTATCATCTGGTAATTATGTGGTGGAAATTGAATCTTCTGCTGGTGGTAAACAACAGTCAATCGTATTAATACAACGAAAAGAACCTAAGCCATAAAAGCTTTAACCGATATTGAAGCCTTCCCCTGCGGGAGGGCTTTTTTATTGAATGGGCTTTACCCTGATGATAGTGCTGGTTTTAGAAGTAACCGGTAACGTACCAAACGAAGCTTCTGTATTGCCGGTTGATTCGGTATTCATCACTTTCTCCCGCAGGATACCGGTGACCCGGTCAAGAATAATTTTCCCGGTAGATTTATTGTTCATGGTTGTGGTGGTTTCACTGCCCATCATTTCTGCTTTAGTAATGGTAACGGAGTTGATGGCAAAATCAACCACAATTACAGAATCATTGATGGCTGTAATGGCATAAGCCGCATCAAATTTTCCCTGTTCATTTTCGTACGATTCAGTCCAGGCGTCTCCTGTACCGGCTTCTTTTTCCGGCAGCACCTGGAAGAAACTGGCTTTTCCTTTTTGTGGCGGTTGTACCAGTTCTGTTACATCTTTCAGCATACTGGTGATGATGGCCATACGGCTATCTGTCTCACCGGCAGGAAATTTCTCCGGTACGGCCATCAGTGTTTTACCATTGCCATCAATAATGATATCATATTTTTTTTCCAGCAGTTCTTTTATGGGCTTGCCAAACAGGCCGTTGATGTCTTTTTCTTCTTTCGAATCGAAGTTTCTTTTTTGCCCCATGCCATCAAAGGAGAAAAGCACCTGGTTCAACTGGTGCTTGAGTGTAGTATTATCATCCGTAGTGTTGGTTACTTTGTACGAATGAACGCCGGTGGCCTCCACATTGAAATCAATGGCCTGTCCCATCGCCTGCTGGGCAATAGTTGTTTTCACCTGCAGGGAAACCTCCAGTGTTTGTCCCTGTACAAATTGCAGCTTACCGGTTACCTTTTGTCCGGCGGCTGTGATTGAAACAAACAAAAAGGAGAGCAGCACCAGGTGATATATCTTCATGTAACTGATTTATTTATCAAATTTGACGAATCTTCCTAACATTCGTTGCAGCAAATTAAAAAAAGGGGATTCCATGGAACGATTCTCCCTTTTAATTCATCGTAAGTTCCTATTTTTAATACACATTTTAAACCAAAAATATTCGTTATGCCAATCAGAATGACAGACGACCCGGTAGATCCTAACCAACAGAATGATGATGATGGTGGTGGTGGCAGAGGCCCGAATCTTCCCGGTGGCGGTGGTGGCGGATTGATGGCTTTGCTGCCAATGTTGCTTGGATTGTTCAAGGGCAAGGGGATCATCCTGTTACTTATCCTCGGGGCTGGTGCTTTCTTTTTGTTTAAGAGCGGCATTATTACGCCTTCTACTGTTCAGAGTTTATTCTCCAAGAGCGGCTATAGTTTTGATAAGAATGAATTTAATAAAGCCTCTGTGTATGAGGGACTGGAAGATAATGCCGGAAAGAATCCTTTGCCAGAGGCGGTGTCCCTACTTCGCTATGCACCTGCCCGTGGCAACCAGGGCGAGCAGGGAAGTTGTGTGGCGTGGAGCAGTGCTTATGCTGCACAAACCATTTTAACCTCAGCATCTACCGGACAGAACCCCAACAGTATCGTATTCAGCCCCTCTTACTTATATAACCAGATACGGTTGGAAGGTTGCCAGGGCTCTTATATCCAGCGGGCCATGGAGGCGATGAAGAATAATGGAGGTGTGCCACTGAGCCAGTATCCTTATGATGACCAGGACTGCGAACGGGAACCTTCTTCTTCGGTAGTACAGGCCGGGCGGCAAAATGTTATTCATGGGTTTACACGGATCACCAACGGCGACAATGTAAATGAAATAAGTGTGCGGGGGATAAAGGAACACCTCAGCAAGAATGCACCGGTGGCTATCGGCATGATGGTGGGACAAAGCTTTATGCAGGAAATGATGGGCAAGGAATTGTGGACACCGCAGGGCATGGATGCATCGCAACAGGGAATGGGCGGCCATGCTATGTGTGTGATCGGATATGATGACCGCAAGTTTGGCGGCGCCTTCCAGATCATGAACAGTTGGGGAAAGGACTGGGGTAAAGATGGTGTGGCCTGGGTGCGTTATGGTGATTTCAGAACTTATGTCCGCGAGGCATACGGTATTGATCCGTTGCCCAAAAGAAGCGAGGTAGCGAATATACCACTGGAGTGTACGATCGGGTTGGTGAATAATGATGGCGGAAAGAACATACCACTCCGGGTAAGTGGCGCTAATCTTTTTAAGACAGTGGCTCCCATTAAGATCGGCACCCGTTTTAAAATGGCGATCAATAATGCCACTGAATGTTATATCTATGTGTTCGGAAGAGATACCAATAATACCAGCTTTGTATTATTCCCTTATATGAAGCCGGGTGAAACCGTATCAAAGCATTCACCGTATTGCGGCATCACCGGTTACCGCCTGTTTCCAAAGGCGCAGTCCTTCGAGGCAGATAATATTGGTAACAGCGACCAGATAGCTATCGTAGTGAGCAAGGATGAACTAAACTATACACAATTGAACCAGGCGATCAGCCAGAGCAGGCAGGCATCCTATTTGGGTAAAGTGAATGAAGCGCTGCAAAGTGTCATGATCCGTTCGGCCCGGTTTAATAATACGAATGACGGCTCCGTATATTTCAAAGTGGATGCTAATGATAATAAAGCGGTAGCTTGTGTGGTGGAGATAGATAAGCAGTAATTGTTTTTTTACGACATAAATAAAGCAGTAGTATGAAAAGATCCCTGGTAGCCATATTCGTTCTTTTGGTGGCAGTTGAAATAAATGCACAGGACATGACAAAGTTCAACCTGTACAAGCCGAAAGAAGATGCCACCGCTGCCATTACTGCTGCGGTGAAAGAAGCTAAAGCAAACGGCAAGCATGTTTTTATACAGGTGGGTGGCAACTGGTGTATCTGGTGTGCAAGGTTTAATAATTTTATATCCGAAGACAGTGCTATCAATAATTATGTGAACAATAATTATGTGGTGTACCACCTGAATTACAGCCCGGAGAATAAGAATAAAGATGTGCTGGCCAGGTATGGCTTTCCGCAGCGCTTTGGTTTCCCGGTATTTTTAATATTGAATGAAGAAGGCCAGCTTATTCATACAGAAAACTCCGCTTACCTCGAAGAAGGGAAAGGGTACAGTAAATTAAAAGTGATCGAGTTTTTGAAGAACTGGACGAAAGCGGCAGTAGATCCTTCACAATACAAAGAAGAGTAATGAACCCCCGGGCAAATGAATTTATAAAGCTGATGAAACATCCTGTCAAATTCAGGATGTTTCTGTTTACCAAATTACCGGCTGCTTTCTTTGCCGGTGTGCGGGTAAGAGAAGCCGATGAGAAAAAATGCGTGGTGACAGTACCTTACAAATGGCTGTCGCAAAATCCTTTCCGCTCCACGTATTTCGCCTGCCTGAGCATGGCGGCAGAAATGAGTACCGGCGCATTGGCCATGGCGCAGTTGTATAAACTGAATCCTCCTGTTTCAATGCTGGTGGTAAAAGTGGAATCAGAGTACTTTAAGAAAGCCACGGGCCGCACCAGTTTTGTGTGTGAGGATGGAGAATTGTTTCAGCAAGCGGTGGAAGAAACGATTGCCACCGGCGAAGCCAGGACTGTAAAGGCCAGGTCAACCGGGCGCAATAAAGACGGAGAAGTGGTGGCAGAGTTTATGATCACCTGGTCGTTTAAAGCGAAGAGTAAGAAATAATATTTATCACCAATAAAACAAACTCCGGGATGAAACGGGTTCGTTTCGTCTTCAGGAGGAGAAGCATTTATGAAAATCTCATTTCACGGCGCAGCCCGTACCGTTACCGGATCGAAGCATTTACTTACACTGAAGAATGGAAAGAAAGTATTGCTCGATTGCGGCATGTTCCAGGGCATGGGCAAAGAAACTGATATGCTCAACAGGGAGTTTGGTTTTGATCCTAAAGAGGTGGATGTAATGATCCTCTCTCATGCACATATCGACCACAGCGGACTGATACCCCGCCTCGTGGCAGAAGGATTTGGCGGCACTATCTTTTGTACCCCCGCCACTAAAGACCTTACTACCGTATTATTGAAGGATTCTGCAGAGATACAGGAAGATGAGATCAAGTACAAGAACAAGCGCCGGGCTGCTGATAATCTGTTATACCTGAAACCACTCTATACGGCGGAAGATGCAGAAAGGGCTTCCACGCATCTTACTGAAAGAGGATATAATGAATGGTTTGAGGTGATCGATGGCGTGCAGGCTATGTACACGGATGCCGGACATATCATCGGCAGCACTTGTGTGCACCTGCGGGTAAATGAGAACGGTAAAGAAACCAGGATCACTTTCAGCGGAGATATAGGCAGGTACCGGGATGCGATCTTAAAATCTCCTGAAACATTTCCGCAGGCCGATTATATCATCATGGAGTCCACCTATGGCAACAGCCTGCATGATAATAATGTGACCACGCCTGATATGCTGCTGCGCTGGATAGAAAAAGCCTGTTTACAAAAGAAAGGCAAACTCATCATGCCTGCCTTTAGTGTGGGCCGTACCCAGGAATTATTGTATGCATTGAATCAACTGGAACAGGAGAACCGTCTGCCTGACCTGGATTATTATGTGGACAGTCCGCTGAGTGTGGAAGCCACTGAAATTGTAAAACGCTATCCGCAATATTTCAATAAGGCCATCCGTAAGGTAATGGAGACAGACAATGATCCTTTTGGATTCAAGGGATTACGATTTGTAAAAACGGTGGAGCAATCCAAACAACTGAACTTTCAAAATGGTCCGATGGTCATCATCTCTGCCAGTGGTATGGCAGATGCCGGAAGAGTGAAGCACCATATCAGCAATAACATAGAGAACAGCCGCAATACCATTTTACTTACCGGCTATTGCGAACCCCGCTCTGTGGGCGGCCGCCTGATGGCCGGTGATAAG
Organism: Bacteroides fragilis; assembly: GCA_943372905.1. Taxonomy (GTDB): domain Bacteria; phylum Bacteroidota; class Bacteroidia; order Chitinophagales; family Chitinophagaceae; genus JJ008. Next base: position 12,654 of record CALSAT010000002.1, read on the forward strand.
GAAGTGTCCATGTTTGGCATACTGCATGAAGTACATGCCGAGATCGGCAGCATCCGCAGCATGAGTGCTCATGGAGATTATGAAGACATGAGCCAGTGGCTGTCCTGCCAGGATAAACAACAGGTGAAGAAGATCTTCCTGGTGCATGGGGAATACGAAGTGCAGAAGGATTTTAAACAACGACTGATCAAAAAGGGATATCCTGACGTGGAAATACCTGAGCAACATGCAGAAACAGGGCTTGGGTGACACTAATCAGACAATCTCTCCATTTCTTTTCACATCTCCTTAGTAAACTGCCGCACGGTTTTCCCGTTAGTGTTATAGCTAAACAAGTTGTTTAACTATAAACCGGAAAAATATGAAGAAGAAACTGTTGCTGTGGAGCGGATATATTTCTTTCGTCTTCTTGCTTGCAAGTTGTGGTACCACAGCCCATATTGAAAAAGACGATAATGCTGATTTCAGCCGATACAAAACATTTGCCTGGATAGATAAGGATGGCGAAGGCGCTGATGATAACAACCGCCGCAATGACCTGACGGAACAAAAGATACGGGAGGCGGTGAACAGCGAACTGGAAAGATCAGCGGGCTGGAGGCAGGTAAAGAACCGGCCTGATGTACTGCTGAGTTATGATGTGCTGGTGGAAAAAGGAACCAGGGAAAGCAATAACCCCGTGTATTCACGGCCCTATTCCAGAATGATCTACAATCCTTACACCCGCCGCTACACCACGATACATTATCCATCGCAGTTTGTTGGCTACCGCCGCGATGAACGGCCGGTCCGGGAAGGTACGGTTACCATCTCTATGATCGATGCCCGCACGGATAAAACAGTATGGCAGGGCTGGACAACAGAAGAAGTGAACAGCAGGAACCTGACCACGAAGGAAATTCAAAATAGTGTGAGGGCCATCTTTAAAAAGTTTGACCTGGCGAAAAACTAATAGTTGTTGGACGGTTTCGGATACAACCTCTCCGCTTTGTGGCGGGGAGGTTTTTTTTGTATGCCACTGAGGCACTAAGTCACAAAGTATAAAGACGCAGTTGTTCGTCTTTATACTTTGTGGCTTTATGGCAATACATCAGCGCATTAAGTACATCTTACCATATCCTCTTATAAAATATTTATCCGTATTCTCTCCCTGTGAGCGGTATTTATCCAATGCCTTTCCATCCAGGTTAGTGACCACCCGGTACAGGTAGATGCCGTTGGCGAGTTTACTGCCGTACTGATCGGTTCCATCCCACTTGAACTCTGTGATGTTGCGGCCGATGTGCAGCGGCCCCAATTCATCTTTAGTGATCTCTCTAACCACTTTACCGGTGATGGTCATGATCTCGATCTTGATATTCTGCGGCACTTCACTGCCGGTAACGGTAAAGACAAAGGCGGTGGAGGTGGTGAACGGATTCGGATAGTTCAGCATATTGGAGATCATCGGTTTGTTGATCACCTCAAATATTACTTTGTATTCGATAGCACCGGCGGCATTCTCGCTGCGGTCCTTACCGGTTACGATCAGCTGGTATTCTCCATCCTGGGTGAACCAGGGTTTGAAATTGATGGTAGCGGTATTGTCTGTATTCGGCGCCTGCCCGGCTGGGGTGAACTGCACCGTATCACTGTTGAAATAAAAACGGCGGAGGCTGCCATTCGGGTAGCGCACCTGCAGCGTCAGCAGGCTGGTATCATTCAGCACCATCCAGCGGGCCTCATCTTTCAGTTTGATAAGGATATCGGGCTTGGCAGATACAATATCCCTGTTGAGGATATGCACACCATCAAACGTAACATCAAGTAATGGATCGAGGCTATCCGGACGTACATACAAACTGCGGTAGGCAAAGTTGTTGAAATGATGCTGCTCCAACTGGTCGTTATCCGGATTGGCTTCGAGGAACAACATATTGTTACCGGCCAGCGTAGTGGTATTTACCAATGCGCCAATATGCAATGTATCAGCCGGTGCGGAGGATGAAGTAAGCAGCGGACGGCGTTTGGAAAGCGGAATGATATGCGGCACATTGTTCCGGTCGGTGATCACCATTTTTATCTTCAGACTGTCGAATGGTGCATCGCTGATATTCTTAAAGGCAATCTTATAATCCAATGGTTCGCCCACCTCTACGGTGTCTTTGGCTGACAAGAACAGGTTGGGTGCAATGGCCCCTTCGGGAACAGGATCGTAAGTTAATCTCCAATAACGCAATTGATAAGGCGTCAGGTTGCGCCGGTCGGCTGTACGCAGTTTTAATTTCACGAAAGGATATTCGGCTGCATTGATGGAAGACACGTTCACATTCTGCTGTGCGGTGGTGAGGCCGGTGAATAAGGTTTGCTCTGTGCCATTGCTTCTTACACCGATCAGGTCAACCGTGGCAGTATCGCCGATAGCATCACCGGTGCCCCGCCAGATCAGTTGTTTCCATGCACGGGCCGGTCCGAATACCGGTGACGTAAGATAGGCCACCGTATCGGTGATCGGAATATCAATAGACATGGTGGGACGGTGTGCAGAATCGTTGCCTACCAGCCACCGCGGAGTAAAGGAGGGATCATTCTTTTTATATACCAATGCCCAGGGACGTACTTTATAGAAAGAGTCGATACCGGTGAAGCCGGCATTCTTCAAATAATGATAGATGGACTGACCGGTACCTAAATGATTTTCATCTGCCCGCCAGTCTTCTGCCCAGGCGATGGGAGCACCGGTATTGATGGGATAGGTAAAGTTTCTGACGATCACATAATGGCCGTTGGGCACAATATCTCTCATGAAGTCCATCATCTTCCTCCTGTTGCTGGTATCAGCATAGGGATATTCGAAACTATGGATGCGGGTCTCGTCGGGATCGCAGAAGATCTCGCCACTGCCGTAGAGGCCCTGCCCCGGTGATACGAACTGGTTCAGCCAGGGATAGAAGGAGACAGGGTCTATTACATTGAACTGTAAGGTGGAGGGCTTACAGAAAAGACGGATACGGGGCACATCATTAAAGAACACACACAGATCATTGTATTGCGACACACCGGCCACATTCCAGGTGCCGAGGTTGATCTTCAGGTTTTGTATGGGTTTATCAAAACTCCATTGCCGGCTGACGGCGCTATAGGTCATCCGTTCGGTGGCGGACCGGGTATGCTGGTAATAATGTGACTGGTTGTACCCCACATCGGTACTGCCGAAGGTGCCGGGGTTCAGGTACACAAAGCTTGCATTGTTCCATACCGGCGGGCCGCTTACGGGTACTGGTGATACCCGCCAGTAATACACGGTGCTGTCGGTAAATGTGATGCCGGGTGTAAACTCCAGTACCCCGCCGGTGGAGCTGAGTGAACGGGTGATCTTCAGTGGTGAATTGAACAGCTCCGTGGTATCCATTTCCATGGTGTACTGCTTCATGGTGCTGAACGGATTGGCGGTGGAGGCCACCAGTTTTATATTTTGTTTATTGATGATAGAGAAGGCATACGGGTACACCGGTCTTGCTTCATCTTCATAGATAAATATTTCTTTGGTAATGCAGTTGTTGGTCTCGAATATCTCATTGGCGGTATTGTCTGCATCGAGGCAGATGGATATTTTGTTCAGGCCTTTATCCCGCAGGGGAACTATGTCAATATCATACGACAATGAATCGATGAAGCGGATGCCGGGTATCGTATCTCTTCTTATTACCATTGTGCTGAGATCGGGAAAGGTGCGTTTCAGTTCCACCACAATGTCCCTGTCAGGTGCTTTGCCCAGGTTGAAGAATTTTGCTTTTACCGAAAAGCGGTTCTCTGCTACGGATATGAAAGAGGGATTTATTTTCAGGTACTGGTCTTCTATGGCATAGTCGGGTTTGGCTGCATTGCCATTCAGGCGCAGGGCCGGATCGCCATGAATAGTGGTTTGCTCGCTGTGTATGCGGGCATAGTAATCATTGGGATTGTCCTGGAACAATTGCTGCACTGATGCTTTCATGATATCACCCATGCTTTGGCCGTACAGGGATACGGATGCTGACCTGTAGGTATGAGAGTTCAGCAGATCGAGATAGGAGGGAATGCCGAAATGCGTACTGGCGATAAAGGCAATGGAGCCGCGGTTATCGGCGAGTACAAATTTTTCCGACATGGTTTCTTTTTGCGTAAGCCGCAAAGGATTGTAGGTATAAAAGTTGCCGGCATTGCAACCCAATACAATAGACACGGGATACTTACCGGGATTATTATAATTCTCCGGGTTATCGAGATTGAACTCCAGGGTGGTGGCGGAGGAGTGACCGAAGTAGGTCATCAGCCCGAGGCCTTCTTCATACAGGCGGTAAAGCCCGGCGCTGTTGGCCTGCTCCACCGGGGCGGAGGAAGCTTTACTGTAAGTGGCCACATTGGCCCCGTACAGTGTATCACCGATGATGTTCTTATAATTGCTGACGGCATTGGAAAGAAAGACGGCGAGGAATCCATCGCTGGCGCCTACCACATGCACTACGTTCTTGCTCCAGGCCTTATCGGCTATTACCGGTGATAAGCTGGCCTGGTGTTGCTCATACTGGATCATCTTCTGCAGGTATATCTGCACTTCTGCGGCATTGATAACAGAAAGACGGCCTATGGCTATGGCGGGACTTGCATCTGCCAGGCTGTTTGCCGCCAGCATATTATCCGAAGCCGGTTCACCAAAGGTGGGCACCAGGTTCAGTGCATCCACACCGGGGCTGGTTTCAAATACCCGGTAGTTGATATAGTTCATTCCATGACCGATGAGGAATATATTTTTTACCGGCTGGCTGTAATTGGCCCTGGCCCAGCGTATGAAATTGCGGATACCGGCTGGATTCTTTTTTACACCAAATCCAAATTGGTCCACCAGTTCATCAGACAGGTAAATGCGGGCTGCATGTGCGCCACCGGTGGCGCTGCTGCGGTAGGCACGGTAATCTTCCACCGGGTTGGCCCCACCGGCGCCGCTCATGAGTGCAGGGTGTGATATAATAAGATAATTGCCCTGGTTGGCAGGCAGGGCATAGTTGATAAAGTTCTTTGCCTGTATGGTCGTCACCTCTTTGGGAAAGCCGGCTGCCTGGCTTACGAGTAACAGTTGCCGCACGGTGGCGGATGGCTCCAGGTGGATGCGTGCCGTGGGTACGGGTGTGCTGGTGGTGGCGGCGATATAGCGTTTACCATTGGTCATGTCATACAGCACTGGATTGGCAGCGCCATAGTTAAAGCCTGTTATCTCCAGGTAATTACCAGCGGCGCTGGCAGGCAGGCTGAAGGAAAAATTATCCGCACCCCCGAAATTGAATTGCCTTGGGTAAGTGATGGTGGTTTGTGCTATGTCCATCCTGTCTGTACTTACGGCACTCAGATTTTTGATATCAATATTATTGGTGGCGCCGCTTATTTGTGCGGTGGTGATGGGGATGGTGATGCGGGCATATTCAAAATAATCCATGGTTTGCACCTGAACTACGGTGCCATTCAGTTTTACTTCAAACTGGCGGGTGTTGGGGGCCACGCCTACGGCATTTATTTGCAGGGAGGGGGCGGTGGCCCCGGCGCCGGTATAGGCAAAGAGGTTGTTGAACGCTTCGCTGCGGGTGCCGCCTCCGGCTATATCGTTGCTGGTCCATCCTTCGCCTTTGTCGTAGGAGGAGGAGTAGAGATAAGTGCCTGCATTGGCATCGGCAAAGCCGCGGTTCATTTTCTCTTTATAATATTTGGCAGCGGTATGAATAAAAAAGGGCTCGGGTGCCAGGGCTGAGGGCAGCGCATTGGCCGTCGGCACCAGCCGCTTGTTCGTTCCGGTGGTGGTGATGGTGAGGAAGAAGGCGGCGGTATCTGTTTGCAGGCTCCATTTAGTATTCAGGTGGTGGTTGGCTACGGGGTAGAGTTCTGCATCGGGCTGTCCGTCGTTGGCCTCGCCCCAGAATTCGATATAATCCGCCGGGCCCATGGCGCCGGTGGCAATGGTGGTGTAGAGGGGAATCTCCTTCCCGTTGCGCCAGAGCTGAAACCGCTCTGTGGGGGTGCTGCCGATGCCGAGACCGCTGAGCACCGGCTGGGTGATGCGGTAGAGACCGGTGGCGCCGATCTTGAATTTATAATAGGGCTGGCTGTAATTGATCCACTCGTTGTTATACGGTTGCGAAAGGGCGGTAAGGGTGGTACACAGCAGCAGTATGGTGGCGAATCTTTTCATAAAAGGGTTTGCATAAAAGTACGCAATCTGGGCTGGTTCTGTTTGCCTGTTTAACGACAAAATGAGGGCAGGGGATGCCTGGTGTTTGAGGTTTGATGTTGGAAGTTTAAGGTTTGGGGTTTACTGTTGGAGGATCCAGGTTTACTGTTGAGGGTTTGAGGTTGTATGTTTTTGTGTCCGGGTTGTATGCAGGGCTGGTGCTATGCTTTGCAGGAATGCCCTGCTTCTTTGCTCTATTTTTTGGGCGGTATGCGGCAGCTGACCTGTCTTTTGCCTGCCTGCTCCAGTTTTATGCAGGGGAAATCTGGTGGTTTGCGTTGGTACACCTGTGGCCTGCACGGGCAGCCTTATCGTCTGCAAAAGGGGAGTTTTGGGCTGCATTTTAACAGTTGTGGTATGCAGGGCCGGAGAGGTCGTTTGCAGGGCTTTTCTTATCTACTGCAGCAAGATACTTGTGCCACTGCACGACATTCCAAATGCACTGCATGACATTCCGATGCCACTGCACGAGATTCCAAACGCACTGCACGACATTCCGAAGGCACTGCACGAGATTCCCAATGCACTGCATGACATTCCGATGGCACTGCACGACATTCCAAATGCACTGCATGACATTCCGATGGCACTGCACGACATTCCAAACGCACTGCACGAGATTCCGATGGCACTGCACGACATTCCCAATGCACTGCATGACATTCCGATGCCACTGCACGACATTCCAAACCTACTGCACGACATTCCCAATGCACTGCACGACCTTCCCGATCTATTGTTTTCTTTATAGCGGACTTATTTTCAATTATTTAGCCGGTTTTTGGCTGTTTTTTGCTGTGGCAACATAGATCATTTTTCATTGCCCTGAAAGACCCGAAAATGGGGTGGGAAAGGGGCTGAAATGTTAAAATGGAAAGGGGGTGTTTGGGGGTGGTTTTTGGCTGTTGCTTTGACTAAAGGTATTGCCGATAACTGAATTAACAGCACCTTGAAATTGCTTTACATAGCATTCCTATGTAGCCTGCCGCACTGTCTGTCAGTATTTGATAGCGTAACCATTTTCTTTGGTCAGTCCCACTTTTTTAAAAATAAATTCTGTCAATGCCCAATCATCTTTCGATGTGTGGTCTTGTTTTAAAGACGAATATTTTCCGTGGTCGTAAATTTCAATTTGCCAATAGGTCAAGTCTAAACAATCGGGGCAATGATTGTCAGTTTTACTTTGCCCGGTATTAAATTTTGTAAACAATGCTTTTAAGTCCTGTGCTTCTTTGTCAGCAAACCAATAACATAGTTGATTAAAGGCAAGGCTTCTGTTTCCTTTTAACGTATCGCCAGGTGGAAGTCTGACTATTGGCTGTTTAACACATATATTTATTCCATTAGCAATTTCGTCTAACTCAATAATACTTGTAGCAGAAAATGGCGGTTCGTATCGAAGCCGGGCAATAAATTTTGTGGTGTCCTTATACGTTTTTAGGTCAGCAATATCGTAGAAATTATCTGTAATTTTTTGATAGTCTATTGTGTCTATGCCAGGTTTATTGGCTACTGGTATAACCTGTTTTTTATCGTTATTGCAACTCAACAAAAACAGAAGAGTCAAAAAAATGAGAGTCACTTTCATATTGAGGGATATCGTTGGGACTTGCTGCTATGCTGGTTTTTTTTTGATGTTCTGCCCGGAGCCGCTGCTGATTAAAAAACTGATGATGAAGATAACAACAAAAGCTGATAGAAATCCGTCGGCTGGATATGGGCTGGTAGCGATATTAAGCTGAGAATACATTCGTCTGCCAGCATAGCATCAAACTCACTGTTGTATGTTCGTCTTTCGTCTTGGTAATTTGAATTAAAAGTAAGAGTCCACCGTGGCAGGGTGTGTCGCGGAAGTGTTGGAACAAGCCAGGTTCTTTTGGCCCGATAGCTATCGGGATTGGCTTTTGTGTGTGGGTATTGTTTCCCTTGTGAATGTGCCTGAATTGGTGGGTTGCTATTAGTGTATAGCCACCTATTTGGGCAATTGTTTAACAATTAATGAGTAGATTTTGCTTTTAGTTTTTAGTAAACACATCATCTTTTATTTCTTGAATGTTTTTCTTTGCCTCCTTCACATATTCGGGCAATATTTCAATTCCTAAATAATTTCTCTTTACAAGCATGGCTGCGACCGCAGTCGAACCTGAACCTGTGAATGGGTCTAAAACAACATCTCCTTCTTTAGTGAATAGATGAATAAACCAAGAGGGAAGTTCTATTGGAAAAATTGCACTGTGATTTTTGCTTGAGGAAGATTCTGTGGCTGCCTCAACTACATTACTCAAATACAATCTGTGCTCTTCTTCAAATACAATTACATTATGAGGAAATACTTTTTTCTTATTTAGCCAATTTGAAACATTTCTCCCCAAATGAGTATTGTTTTTAGAAACTCGTCTTATAAAATCGTCTTCGCTCATTGACTTAAATCTTTTTGCAGCCCAGTCACCAATAGGCACCTTTACTGCATTCTGATACATTTTGAAATCTTTTTTTTTCGTGAAATGTAAACATCTTTCCCATGAATCACGAAAACGATTTGGCCATTTGCCTGGAAATGAATTTTTCTTATACCAACAATATTCTTCAATCCATAACCAGCCCTGCTTTTTCAGTTCAAGAATAAGCTCTAAAACATAAGTACCTCGTTCACCATTTTTTGGATGCTCTTTAATGTTCAAAATAAACGAACCTTGGTCTTTCAAAATCCTGTGTAGTTCTTTTGAAATTGGCTTGAACCACTCAACGTATTTGTCGGGATGAATACCGCCATAAGTTGATTTTCTTTTTTCAGCATACGGCGGTGATGTAACAATTAAATCAACACTTTTATCGGGAAACAAAATTTTGTCTGCCAACAAAATGCTGCAATCACCGCTATAAATTTTATTTAGCTCCTTCGGTTTCATTATAATGCTTTATTCAAGTTTATACCATTTTAATTGATCAATGTGCTGTTCCTTTAAGTCTATCTGTGCAATTTCACTTATAAGATATTTGTTTACTTCAATTGAGAAAGAGTCGTGTTTTGGAATTATATGTTCAGGGTTTTGAATAGTGATTGGCAACGACTCACTCGGATTATTTTCTCTAAAACTTGTCAGGACATAAATCCAATATTGGTTCTTTCTTTTTTTTGCGATCTCTCTTTCATTTATGGTCCAGTAGAAGCGAATATCATCACCAGTTGTTGCTTTTACTTCAATAAATCTGTTCGGGAATACTTCGTCATTTGTACCGTCAAATGATTCAATATCGTAACCCGCTGCTGTATTTATTATGCTTATTCTTTTTACCAAATCTGCCTGAATATTTTTTCCCATTTTAATCAAGCGTTGTTTCTCAAATTCTACGACTGCATTCTCAGCTTTTGCTCCCAACTTACGATTTTCCATTAAAAGTTGTTCAAGTTGATGTTCAGAAATTGCTTTGCTGTCAGCTGTTAATTCATAAACAAGCTGGGAGTATTTACCGTCTACTTTTATTAGGGTATTATCTTCTTGCAAAATTCCTAAATATTTGAAAAAATGAACAGCTGTATTTTGACTAGTAGGGAGAGAAGTGTCTACGGTTGAAAGTTCATAAAGCAATGTTTGTGGATTTGCTGAAAAGTATCCGAATAATTCTCTTGCATGTATGCTCCAAGCTCCTTTGAAAATTATTTTTTCGGTAAGCATCTGTTTCTGTGATTCGGTAATTTCAAAATATTTTTCACGATTTGCACTTAGAAATTTATGTCCAAGAACCGAAAGTGTAACATTTTTCCCTTTATATGAAATCAATCCGCAAAATTTGCAATGATTTAAAATCGATTCATACTCGCCACGTACACCACCAAGAGAAAATGATTTGCAATGCGTGATTAGAGAATTAACAGAACATGAATCATTATCGGGTGTTAAATCTGCAAGAGAGATTAAAACCTTATTGAAGAAGTTTAACATACTTGTTTCTGGTAACTCCATTTTATTTTATCAATCTTTTTTTGGGTTTAAGAATTTCTGAACATCTCTTACCGTAGCTTCAAAATCTGCAGCTTCTTCGTTTTCACTCTCTAGTTCAGGGCCTTCAATGTCCAAATCCCCAATTGGAATATCATCTTCTAAAACACGAATCATTGTTTGGTACTTAGTATCAAGACGGAAATCAATCGTTTTGTCAATTGTATTTTTTGCAAGCAGAATATGATAGTTCACAAATTCGTTTTGTTCTAACCCAATTCTGTGAATCCTGTCTAACGACTGAATGAACTGTCCGCAATTAAAAGTTCTGTCAAGATAAATCGCATCATGACAAACTTTATGAAGTGAAATTGATTCTGCACAAGCGGCAGGATTTGCGATTAATAAACAAGGCTCTTTGCTTATTTTAAACTCTCTGATTTCTTTTTCACGATTAAAATTTTCATTTTCAGTTTCATCTCTGGGAATTGCGCCATGAATAGTAAAATATTTTGTGTCTTTCAGTTTCTCTCGCAACATATCAATGTTATGAATGAATGTAGTCCACAACAAAACTTTTTTCCCTTCACCTAATAGTTTTTTGGTTAAGTTAACTGCCACTTCAAATTTTGTTGGCATTTCAAACTTTGGATATTTTTCAATCAATTCAATTAAAGAGGTTCCATCAGCCGATAAAGGTGGAATTTCAAATTCCTGTGAGTAGAGGTTGAGCAAAGTAGGATTTGATGCTGCTTGAAGCAGCCTAACCATTTTTGCCTTTCTCCATTGCTTTAATTTCTGTCTGTCATTAGGTTGCAGCTTTAATTCTGTAATCAGACGAGTTGAAAGTGCATGATAGATTTGTGCTTGAATGGGCTTGAGTTCATATTCTGTTTTTATCGTATTTGGGGTTGGTAATTGCAAGTCGGATTTTTTTACCCTATAAAAAAAAGGTCTGATTTCTTTTTTTATCTCTTCCTGTTGTACTACATCATCACACCTGTTTTTGTAAGCATTACGTTCACCTAACACTTGCTTGCCGGGCCATAAAAAGGTAATTTGTGACCACAAGTCCATGTAACCGTTTGGCATTGGCGTTCCTGTAAGAATTACTCTACGTTTTGCGTTTGGTGCAATAGAAAGAAGTGCATCAGCCCAAACTCCCCCTGCAAATCTTTTGATGTAGTGTGATTCATCAATAACTAAAAGTATTTTGTGCTTGTTACATAAGCTAATAATTTCACTTTTGTCATTGGCGGCTGTTTGATAATGGCAAAGAAATAAATCGTACTGGTTTGACTGCAAATAATACGATTGTCTTTTTGCGCCAACTAATCTTGCCGAATTTAATCTCTGCCCAAAGCATTTTTCGGATTCTTCTTCCCAAGGTGAAAAGCTACTGAATGGTCCAACAACAAAAATCTTTTCAACAATTCCTTGTCTCTTCAATTCATCAAAGTAGGCATAAACCATAGTTGTCTTACCACTTCCAGGAACAGAAAAATTTGCACCATGTTTAATTTTGAGAAAGTGCTCAAGGCCTTTTACTTGGTAAGGTTTTAGCTTCCTCTGAAATGAAACGGATTTCTGAACAATGATTTGTTTGTTTAAACTTTCTTTCACTTCAGCAAATTCAGTTTCCTGAATTTGAGTTTTCAAAATGAGTTCTTCAACTTGTTTGTCTGATGTAAATTCAACTTCTTCATCTTTCAAATAACTTGTAATCTCCCTAACAGCATCTTGAAATTGACTTTTTTCAGAGTAGAAATAGCAATTTTTTTCTTCGTTTACTTCAAGGCCAAGTGAAATATTAAAAAAAGTGCGATGCTTCCAGTTGAAAATATCTTTTGTTTCATCCTCAACAATTAAGTCACCATTTCTAATGAGTAGGTTTATCATTATTTAATCCCCAACTGGTTTTTCATTTCTTTAATAATTGAATCAATCTCTTGTATTTTTCTTTTGATGACTTCTTCCTTGAAATGTTTTCCCTTGCGGTCAATTCCATTTAATGCAGAAATTGCTCTATCAATCAATTTCCCGGGCTTCTCTTTATCATCTCTATTTTTCTTAACATCTATTGCTCTATCAAGATTATCTACAAGTTTGTCAGCTGGAACTTTTCTTATGTCTTTATGCTGCTGAAAGGAATCAGTCAGGGCATATGTTGCTTTTTCATCTTGTAAAATCTTGCAAATGTTCCGCACATCATAGTGAGTTATACTCATTGTGTCAGGCTTGTCAATATTCGCTTTAAGGAAAACAAAAATGGTTTCAAGTTTCTTTGTCAATTCTTTTTTGGGGGCACTTACATCTTTTAATTTCTGAACAAGCCCTTTTTGTATATCAATAAAATGTTCATGCAAGCGAAATCTTTTTATAAGCCCATAATTTTGTGGCTGTCCAAAGAATTCTAGAAAAATTTCTATTAAATCAAGCCGTTCCAAATCTGCTGCAACTTGCTTTTCGGTCCAGCCATACATAGATGCTGCAATTTCGGAATGAGAAAGGCCGGCTTTCTTGCCTTCTGCAATCATGAGTAAATTGTTAACAGGTCCATAATCAGCTACTTTTTCTTTTGACAATTGAAGACCAGCTTCAATTCTCCATAAATCTTTTTCAGAAATATCTTTTGGTAGTCGAACTACCCAAAGGGTTTCCCATTTCTTGTTAGGCTCTTCAATATATAACTCTTGAAGGGTTGCCATTCGTCGGTTTCCATTTATAACAACTCCGTCAAACGAAATAGCTCCCACTTCGGTTTGCTCCCCGATTCTTTTTAAGTCATCTTTGAGTTTCTTTGCTTCAGCTTGGTCAAGCAATAAGAGTTCTTTAATGCGGTTTACATCTTCTTTAGAAGTCGGGTCAAGTTCTCTGCCCAACTTTATTTCTTCCTCTTGGATTTCAAGGTTAAACCGTCTGTTGTCGTGGTTGTATTGAAGTAAGGAAGTAGGGATGGCATACGATTCTAAAAGATCAACTTTGCCATTTACAACAACTTTCTGTTTCCCTTTTTTACAACTTATTTCATGTTGTTTGATGTAAGCATCAATCTCATTTGCTCTTTTGCTGTTTATTGACATGCTTATTATTTTTTGAACAGAGTATTAAAATACATTGCAAATCTACGTATTTAAGTAAGTATAGAACGAATAACAGTTGAGTAAAGTAGGTATTAGCTTCTAACTCTTTGCTACTGTTTAATTGTCAAACCCAATAGTATTCCTTCATCGGGGGTGTATGGGTACTGCGTTGGCATTTTTGCCTTTTTGAAAGGTGGGCTTTATGTAGGCTTTTTGTGTATTGTCCTATGAGCTATCAGGATGCGAAAAATAGCGCAGGGTCTGCAAAGTCATGTTAATTTGAATTTAAGCAGGATGCTGTTTAGGATAAAATACAACCCGTGTATATACAGACGTTTTTAGGATAAAAATTATCGTTTACCTGATGATCTATTATAACCGTTTATTCTCGATTATTTCCCACCAACTTACAATAACCCTCGATACCACACAATACCAAAAACACGGTATTCTTTGTGGCTGGCGGGCATAAAAAAGCCCCGGCGATATGACCGGGGCGGGATGGTGGCTGTTACTGGTTATTACTGAACGAGTTTGCAATCATTTAGCTCCACCCCACCGGCACCTTTGGATATTTTGCCGGTGACGGTGACCATTGCATCTTTTGCGATGGCTTTTATGGTGGCGGCCTGGTCTTTGCCAAATATGCAGGAGAAGGTGGCTTGTTTCATTCCTTCGAGTTTTTTATCGCCGAGGTTCAGTTGTATTTCCCCGCCCATTCTTTCATTATTGCTCCAGCTATAGGCGGATACCGTCACTTCTTTTCCTTTGTTGGCCTCATCGGCATCGAGGAAGTCTTTGGCTTCGGCTACGGTCATCCCCTTTTTTTCACCGGGACTGTCGGTTGTTTTGCTATCAGTGTCGCCGGGCTTTGGCGGGTCTGCCGTTATGGTCTTGTCGTCTTTTTCTTTTTTGCCGCCACAGGCGGTGAAGGTGAGTGACAGGGTGGCGATTGCGAGAACGGGAAGCATGATCTTTTTCATTGGTAATAGTTTGTTTAGTCCTAAAAGTAGGACGCCACCGAGAGGCGGGCTGGGCTGATTGATAAGTGTGCGGAACGGATTTTTAAGTGAAACGTAATACTGACTATCGAATCTCTAGTGGTTTCTTTTAGTGGACAACATCTTTTTACCTGTAAAGCAGTATCATCTTGCTTCGAGTGCCTGCAGCACGGCGTCTTTCTTGCGTTGTGATACGGGAATGGAATGGCCGCTTTCGAGGATGAGGGCGCCACCGTCTGTTTTGTCGTACAATTTTATATGGGCCGGATTGACGAGGAAGCTGTGGTGGGTGCGGATGAAACCGATAGGCTCGAGGATGGCTTCGTATTCTTTAAGGTTCTTAGACACCAGCACGGGCTCGCCGTGGTGAATAAAGAATTTGGTGTAAGTGCCTTCGGCTTCGCAATAGAGTATGTCTGTCACTTTGATGAAATAGGTATTGTCGAGGTCTTTTAATACGATCTTCTTATCGTGGTTTTGCATGCCGGCAAGTTGCTGGAGTAATACCTGTACCTGTTGCTGGAGGTTGCTGTTGGTGATGTTGCGGGTGGCTTTCTGCATGCTTTTCTGCAGGGCATCGGGGTCCACCGGTTTCAGGAGATAGTCGATGGCACTGAAGCTGAATGCTTCGATGGCGTATTGATTGTGTGCGGTGACAAAGATGAGCTGGAAACGGGGATCGATGACCTGCTTCATGAGGTCGAAGCCGGTGCCGTCGTCCATTTCCACATCGAGGAATACGATGTCGGGATGAAAGGTCCTTATTTTCTGGAGGCCGGATTGTACTCCGTCTGCTTCTTCGATCTGGGTGATTTCGGGGCAAAAGGATTGGAGCATTATTTTTAATCCGGTGCGCAGGTGTGCTTCGTTGTCGATTAACAGTGCTTTCATGTGTGGGAATAAAGGTATTACAAATTCAGTTTAGTGTGGGAGGGAATACAATTTAACCGCAGAGGTGGGGAGGTGGGGAGGGATTGCTGCGCAATGGGAATACAGGGTTTGCCTGCGGCAAAGGGGATACAATTTTTTTTGCCACTAAGGCACAGAAGAAATACAGTTTATCTCGCAAAGGCGGTGGGGCGCAAAGGGAATACAATTTTAACCGCAGAGATGGGGAGGTGGGGAGGGATTGCTGCGCAATGGGAATACAGGGTTTGCCACAGAGACACAGAGGCACAGAAGAATACAGGGTTCCCACAAAGACACCAAGGCGCAAAGGGATTGCCTGCGGCAAAGGGGATACAATTTTAACCGCAGAGATGGGGAGGTGGGGAGGGATTGCTGCGC
>CALSAT010000003.1:0-25816 GCA_943372905.1 Bacteroides fragilis
TCAAAAGTCTGCTCGGCAATAGTGCCATAAATTTGCAAACTGCTTAAAGAGGCACCAATATCATCATGCAGATCCTGGCTTATTTTTGATTTTATACTTGTTAAACGCAATTTTTGTTTTTGATGATAGAGATACCACCATAATGCAACAAAAGTCAAAGCAAATACAAGAATAACTGAGAACAAGATTAAATTATTGGCTTTGCGTTTTTGTGTTGCTTCATTCAATTCGGCAGCCAAAATTTTAGTCTCCTTTTTTAAGGCTGCGTTTTCAATACCGTTTGTTAGAATAGCAGAATTTCTAAATACTTTATAACTTATCGAAGTGCTTAATTCCATTGCTTCAATAATTGCCGGATAATTTCCTTGCTTTTTTAGTACCCGGATGGCAAAATATAAAAATTGCTGGGCATTTAAGTGATTAATATCATCGTCTACTTTCAATAAGTTTACTCCCTTATTAAAGTATTCCATTACCAATTTATTGTTATGAAGCGTATCGTAATATCTTAAATAACCTGTATATGCCAATATTGCATAGCCCTTATTATGTAAAGCCAGGGACATGCTGTCTATTTTCCGGGCATAATACAAACTGCTGTCCATCCGGTTAAGTGCAAAATGCAAAAAATGTAATAAATTACAGGCGTAAACAATGTTATCTGAGTTACCAGATTGCTCACCGGTTTTTTTGGAGAGATTAGCATAAGTTAATGCACTATCTAAGTTTTTTGTTTCCACATACGTATAAGCCATTCCCAGGTAAATTTCATATAGACCCCAAAGGCCTATATACTGACTATTGGTATTTACATTTGGGGAATACTTTATGGCCGCTTTAAAATGCTGGAGTGAAAGCGGAAAGTTTTGAATATTATAATATAAGCTACCAAGCATTGTACAGGCATCTCTTAAAAGCAGGCTGTCATTTAATCTGGCCGCCAATGCTATAGCTTCGTTGCATTCATTTATACCTAACTGGTGTAAATTTCTTTCGTAATAAATTTTTATTTGTGCAGAAAGATGCTGGTAATGTAATGCAGAATTCTTTTTAAGCTCCCCATTTTCTGCTAATTTATCCAGCCAAATTTGTGCTGTATCATAGGCCTCTTTATGCCAGTAGCTATTAGCAATAAATAAGCATAGTTTAAAATAATCTGAGCCAGTACTGTCATACTTTTCCAGTGCTTTTTTTGCAGAGTCCGTTTTATTATAATCAGGCAGTTGACTATATGAAGAAAAATGCATGATAAAAAACACTACGCAAAAAGTAAATACATTTCGTTTCATCCGGTAATAAAGTTACAGGGTATTTAATAAGGTTGCTTACCGATTTATGAAAGTGATAATAATGCAGCTGCAACTACTCCGGCTGTTTCTGTACGCAATCGTGTATCCCCGAGGCTGACCGGAAGAAACTGATGCTGCAAGGCGAGTTCAATTTCTGCGGGAGTGAAATCACCTTCGGGACCGATGCAGATGAGTGAATGTGATAATGTGGAAATTTGAAAATTTGATAATGCCTGTTTGTCACCTTCAATACAATGTGCAATAAAGTTGGAGCCATTTTCTAATTTCCACACTTCCATATTTTCAAATTGCGTGGGCTCGTGCAATACCGGCAGCCAGCATTGCTGACTTTGCAGCATGGCGCTGATGCAAATGCCCTTCATCCTGTCGTACCGGAACCGTTCTTTTTCTGTCCTCTCGCAGAGGAGCGGAATAATCTCCGTGACGCCGATCTCTGTGGCTTTTTCCAGAAACCATTCGAAACGGCTGGGGTTTTTTATTAAGGAGATTGCAATAGTTACTCTTTTAGATGCTAACGGATAAGTGACAGATGATAATACTTCCACTTCGCAGTGTTTCTTATTGACTGCCGTAATTCCGACTGTGAATAAATTTCCTTTCCCATTTGTAAGGTTTAGTTTCTCGCCAGTCTTCATGCGCAACACCTGCACTATATGTTTGGAGGTGTCTTCATCTAATGTAATTTGTTGTTGAGCTTCTTTGTAATTGCTGATATAAAAAAAAGGGAGTGCCATTCTTTCTTAATTAAAAACTGCCAGCAAAATACGTTCTTTTGAACTTTTAGCTGGCAAGACTAATGTTCTTCCATTATAATAAATGGCATGTGTTCCATTTTTCCTGGCCGGCAAATTTACATCTACCCCGCTCAGGAAGGGGGTAGCACTAAATTGTTTTAATGGCATTCCGCTTGTTTTTCCATCACCATCATCAAATATGAAAGTAGAAATGATGGTTTTGGAGGCCGGGGTGAGTATTGCGGAAGAAAGTGGTACATCATTGACCGCCAGGCTATCTCTGCCGGCGATCACTGCCTTTTGTGATGAATAAACAATGATAAGGGATTGCTCTTTTTTGGCAGGCAGATCGCCCAGCATGGATGCAATCATGTTACCCCTGGGAAACCCACGCAGATAAACATTGCTGTTTGGCTCTTGGAATGACTCAAAGTAATAACTGATAGTCCGCTGGGAAGAATCGCCCGGCACCAGTTCTATTTCATACCTGGATTTCCGATCGGCAATAAAAGTACCCCACTCACCTTTATTGCTGGTTTTAAAAACCACTAATGGTTCTTTTGACAGACGGGCCCCGCTCTGGTCGTTTAGTTTATACACCAGCACTCTTGCATTTTGCATGGGGGTATTATCGCCCAGCAACACCGCCTTTCCGCTGATCAGGCTTTTTTCAACAATCACATACGCATCTGTTTCTTTATTGCCTTCATTCAAAAATTCATGTATGGCCCTGAATGTTTCCAGGCTGGTGGCCACTTCATAATGGTCTTTATCTTTTAAGTCAATATTTACGGCGCCCTCCACTTCTCCGCCGAGATTACCCATCACTTTATCTGCCGTTGAATAAATGTTGAGGCATTTTTTATTGGGAAACCAACTGTACTCATAAAACCATCTCCGGCTGCCGAGATGAACATAATGCGCCACTTTTGCCGCATTAGCGGAATCCAATAAATATCCGCGGCCAAGTCCGCCCCCGGCAGAATGGCCCACCAGATCTATTTGTGATGCTCCTGTACGTTTAAGGACATCATTTATAAATGCTTCCAGTAGACTATCTGTTTTCTTGCCATTTCCGCCAACGGAATTCCAGTCAAAAACAAACAACCGCCCGGGACAATACAACCTCTCCGCAAACCGGTTTATCTGTCCTGCATATGTATCGCCGCTGGCAAGAAACCCATGTATAAAAACAATGGGGCGTTTTGTAGTATCACATTGTGCACACATGGACAATGTAAGGAAGCTAACAACAATAAAAACTAAGCCTTTTTGCATATAAACCATATTATAAAGAAATAGCTCCTTTAAAAATAAGGAGCTATTATCTAATCACTTTTTATTTTTTGTTTAAAAGGGCGTTTCATCATCGTCAGGCGGAAGGTCATTCATGCGGCTGCCGGTTTGAACAAACACCCTGGCGCCATCACCTTCAGCATCGGGCACCGGCTTCCAACTGCCGCCGGGCAAACCGATACCATTATATGGATCATCATCCCAGCCGGTGAATTTTTGTATGTGCAGTAAGGCTTTTAGCTTGATGGTTTCCAACGAACCGTTACGGTGCTTGGCGATCTTAACTTCGGTCAACCCTTTTATGTTCTCTCCTTCAGCGCTGGTGGTAATATCGTAGTACTCGGGGCGAGACAGGAAGATAACCATGTCCGCATCCTGCTCGATGGCTCCTGACTCACGAAGGTCACTCAGTTGGGGCGTTTTGGCTCCGTCCTTGGCACCACGGGTTTCCACCGCACGACTTAACTGTGAAAGAGCTATGATCGGTACATTCAATTCTTTGGCGAGGCCTTTCAGGTTCCGAGAGATATTGCTGATCTCCTGTTCCCGGTTGCTGTTGCGGTTCTCATTGGTGCCGCTCATTAATTGCAGGTAGTCGATAATAATAAGCCCGATGTTATGCTTGTTTTTCAACCGGCGGCACTTGGCCCTCAATTCAAATATGTTCAATGCAGGCGTATCATCGATGAACAACGGGGCTTGGGCCAGGCGCTGAATACCTCTGGCATAGAGTTGCTTCATTTCATGTTCTTCCAATTTGCCCCGGGCTATTTTTTCCAGCCAGATCTCACTTTCGGCGGAAAGGATACGCTGTACCAGCTGTCCGGCACTCATCTCCAAAGAAAATAAGGCTACTGGCGTTTGCTTGCTGGCATGCATGACCGCATTGCGGGCCAGGTTCAGGGCGAAAGCCGTTTTACCCACGGCAGGGCGGGCAGCTAATATAATAAGGTCCGTATTTTGCCACCCATAAGTAACACGGTCCAGGGCCGCAAAGCCGCTTGGCACACCTGTGACCTCCTCATTCTTATGGCGCAGATCTTCTATACGCTGAATTGTTTTTACTAATACGGAGTCGATAGTATCAAAATTCTTGCGCAGGTGATTGTTGGTGATCTCAAATAGTTTGCTTTCGGCATCATCCAGCAGGTCGAACACATCGGTGGAATCTTCATACGCATCGCCGATGATCTCGCCACTGATGCGGATCAGTTCCCGCTGAATGAACTTTTGCAGAATGATCCGGGAGTGGGCTTCTATATTGGCCGAGGAAACGACGGTATTGGTTAGTTTGGTAACGTAGTAAGCACCGCCGATCATTTCCAGTTCCTCCCGGAAGCGGAGTTCTTCGGCCACTGTCAGGATATCAATAGGCTGGCTTTTATTGGCCAATCCCTGCATGGCTTGGTAAATGCGCTGGTGCGCTTCTACGTAAAAACATTCGGGTTTTAATATTTCGATTACTGTATCGAAAGCGCTTTTTTCCAGCATAATGGCACCCAGCACGGCTTCTTCGAGGTCTTTGGCCTGTGGTGGCACTTTGCCATATACCAAGGTGCCAAGGTCAAGAGATGACTTTCTAACTTTCTTACGGTCTTTATTCAGGTTGGTCAGGTCCATGTGTTCGGTTACGGCGATAAAGAGTTAAACCATTGATTTTTTACCAATGACTTCAGGCGCAACTCCAGTATAGCTTTAAGAAATTGTTATCTCTTGGTTAGTGGAATGTTTCCGTTCAGTCAGATAGCGAAAATAAAGGTGTGCAACGAATGATCAGCTGTTTTAAAAAACTTTTTCTTTCTGCACCAATTTTTCACGCCAAAATCAGGGTTATCCACATTACCCCGTTGCGCCGGGTCGTATACAATTTAGCGAAAATGCAGGTCTGATGGGCCTGAATTGTTTCCACAAATGCCCGGGTAAGTGGACTGGAACGGTACAGCCGGAAAAACAGGGCATTACCGGCTATGCCGGAGGGGGTGTAAGACCCTTTTCTGCCGGCAGAGCCGCCAACAGGGTCGGTTGAACAGTCATTAGTTGGTAAAACAGGGGCTAAAAGGAGGTGAAACCCTAAAAAATACCATAAAACTAGTATTGACTTGTATTAAGTCCTGTGGGATATTGTGGCCACATTGATGCTTCAGTGAAGAAACCAATCGTATGTCTATACGATAACCATAAGCCTTTCAACATAGGTCCATTCAAGAAGCGTCGGAAGCCCCGCTATAACAAGCGGGGTTCTTTTTTGGGGGGATACCATGAAATGGGTATTGACATGCTTTCGCCAACTCTCTATCTTGCTACCTAATGAAAGAGCTTTAGCCAATAAACAGGTGTAATCACGGTAGCTGAAAAGGTGTAACGGCTATTTTGCAGAAACCGCAAATCACTCAACTTTATCAAAGATTGTTTACCACTCCCTAATTAACCCATAAAAACCAGCACATGAAAAGGAAAAAATTGACTATTGACCTCGGCAATAACCCGCTTTCAGACACACAGCTTAAAAAGATACTGTCTGATGTGCATACAGCAGTAAAAGGAAATATGGCAGTAATGCAGCCGCCTAAAACAAAAAGCAAGCCGCCCGTTCTGTCGTTAACAGAAGCTGCCGCCACCGTAGGTGTTACAGCCACCATTTCTGCCACCTTTACCAATGTAAATCCGGGGCTGAGTGAACTAAACGCCACACTTAAAGGAGTTACAAAGAAATTGACCCAATCCGGCACCCTATCATTCGACAATGTTTCACCGGGACAAGTAATCAGGATACAGGGAAAAAGCCTTGGTACGGCTGATATATCTGTTGATATAACAGCCAAACCCCAGCAAATGAAGTTTGCACCAGGTACTTTCAACTTCTTCTTCTTTATTAAGTAAATACCTCAATACTACTATCATGCGTTCCTCTATCAAATACATTTTCTTAGGCCTGTTTCTTTTTGCCGTACATAACAGTTACTCTCAAACCACCAAAACAGCAGTAAAAACAGTATTAACAGCCGACTCCCTGTCGAGCGGCAACCTGAAAGATGTACTCACCAGTTTCTTTCAGTTATCGTATGATAAGCTGACAGGTCCTAATAAAGAATTGAACTTTTCTTCCAACCCCTATGCCTTATTGCTGAAAACAAATCCATCCGTCGCCATAGACACCAACTATGTAAAATACCGACACATGCGAAAGCTCAATTTCAGTTTTGGCTTAAAGCTGGATACCTCTTATCGCTTCAACGGGTTTTCTTCAAGTGTTAAATATGCCCTGATAGATAAAAGGGATGTGACCATATCCCGAATGCTTTTTAAACAACTCGGCTCCGACAGCCTTAGTCTGCAAATAAATATATTGGCAGAAAAATTAGAAACCTATATCGATTCGATACTTCCTGTAGGGGCCGCCAACAATGATCAAAGGGAAAAATATTTTATGCTGGCCAACCAATTGCTTACCGATTCAACAACTATTTTCAGCAAACTGGATACTGCCTTTCAAAGAATGGTAAAAACAGTGGCAGCAGAAAACAATCTCACCACCGTAACACGGCTGATTAAAACAAATGCCAACCTTAACTTGCAAAAAGAAACATTGGTGCATTTTAATGCGCTAAAAGAAGAAATAAAGAAAGGCCTGCTCTGGACAGTAAGCCTGAGCGATACCACCTATAAAAATGAGTTTGTCTTTTCCAATATTGTATTAAAAACAGAATTGCTGAAAGGATTGGCCAAAAAACTGAAGCCCGGTTCCAACTGGGAATTCAACACACAGGCTTCCTGGAATTTTATGGATGATACACTCTCCAAAGGCCGGGACCTGAAGCGCAGCATTTTCAGTTTTGAACCGGGGTTCAACTGGGTGGTGCGGGCAAAAGATTCAGAGATGCCTTTTTTTGAATTAAAATTCAGCGGTGAGTACCGCCATAATTTTAATCGGCTCTATGCAAATGAAGAACGGAACAAATTCACTTTCAATGGCACCGTCCGCCTTCGCATCATGAATGAGATATGGATACCTATCGAATTCAAATACGACCCCAAAGACGGAAATATACTGGGCTTCATTAATGCAAAATTCAATTTTAGCTCATTGAAGAAGGCAGCAAAGTAATGATCTGCTATTCTTCCGTCGGAAGTAATGATAAAACTGGTATTGCCTTCTTAGACTAATAGAAACAAATCAATACTAGTTTTATCATCGTTTCCAGAACTCTGTATTTGCTAAAAAATACCCAAAACAGGTTATTGCTTTTCTCCTGCCAATAGCAGATATTTACTATCATTCCCTGCCCGCTGAAGGCTCCCAGTGAAATAACGGCTGCTATCGTTGCTTTTATTCCTGATATATTGAAGGAGAAAGAGCTACTTTAATATAATACATGAACCAACTAAACCTTTTACCATGAATGCGGTACTCGAAACAGGCATCTCCCTGGTCCTCATCTTTTTTATCTTCAGCATTGTTACCTACGTTATCCAGGAATTAATTGCGGTAAATCTGAAATACCGCAGCAAGATGCTGTGGAAATCCATGGCACAATTATTTGATGGCAAAGAGATGGCAGGAAGAATGAAGATCGTAAGAGGACTTGATACCAACAACGCTCCCAACACCAACGCCTTTTACGATCATGCCGAAATAGAAACCCTTCACCAAAATCTGAACCGGCGCCCCAGTTATATTCCTGCTGCCAATTTTGCCCTGGCACTCATGGATATAGTAGCTTCCAGAGTACCTGCCGATGTAAAACAAAACGACCTGTTCAAAGATGTGAAAACAGGATTGCAAAGCTATGTGAACAGCGATGGCAAAATATTCGAAGTGCTCAAAAACCTGTTAGAAACTTCTTCTGATATACAGGAACTGCAAAAAAAGATCGAGAACTGGTTCAATAGCTACATGCACCGGGTCACCGGTTGGTACGAATCGCATACTGTAGTATCCGTGCGCCTTATTGCATTGGCCGTTACCCTCATCTTTAATATAAATGTGATCGGCCTGGCCAAAACCATTTATAAAAATGGACAATTGCGCAGCAATCTTGTGGCCCTGGCTGATAATGTGGTGGACCATCCGGAAACTGTTACCAAGTACTACAGCAAAACCTTTGATCAGCAAAATGCTTCGCTTATTAGCTCATATGATCAGCAAATCGCAGCCGCAGACAGCGTCAACAAGTTCAAACTGGAAAAAGAAAAAGCAGACACGCTGAATAAACTGGCAGCCCAATTCACCCGGCTACAGCAGAATGCAATTGATACATTGACCGGTAAATTAAAATCCGCTGGTCTTCCATTAGGCTGGGCGCATAGCCCTTTCTGTGGCACTGCCTGGCAAAATGCAGAGGGGAAAAATTATACCTTTTATGAAATCTTATTAATACTGCTCGGCTGGGCAATTGGCGCCTGCTGCATTTCCATGGGTGCACCCTTCTGGTTTGATATGCTCAACAAACTGGTGAATGTAAGAAGAACAGGTGTAAAGCCTCCGGCAAAATGATGTATTGAAAATCGAAACTCCTTTTCAAATTTATGTATTAACATATCTGATATGACTGAAGAGATAAAAACTGAAGAACCAGCACCAGCAAAAAAGTACCCGATCATTAATAGCCATGCCCATATTTTTACCGGTGATCATGTGCCACCTTACCTGGCAAAATCCATAGTTATAGCTCCTTTTTACAAATGGGTCAATTTCAGGCGGATCTTCAAGATCATGCGGCGGCATTACCGCAAAAAAGATACGGAACGCTTCGATGGTACGGCTAATGTAAAAGCTCGCAGGAATTTTGAATGGGACAGGAAATTTAAAAACAATTATATCAGATTTGCTCTTCACAATGCTGCAGGCTGGTATCTCACACTGCAGATCATAGAACTGATATGCCACAGGATGTTTACTATATCGAAAACAGATCCTTGTTGGACAGAACGCCAGTTAATTTCACTGCATAGTTTTTTATCCGACTATTATCTACTGCTTCATCCAACACGTTGGTGGATTCAAGGCCTAATGCTAATTGCTGTAATAGGCTTCTTTCAATCCGGCCGCAACCTGCTATGGTTTATTGCTAAAAATACAATCTCTGTGCTGCGTAAATTGCCGGGAAAACAAACGAAACAATTGATCGAACGCTATTTGACCATAGGCCGCTTCGCCTTTCATGAGGAACAATCTCGTACGCTTAGTGATCTGAAAGACCAGTACCCGGAAAATTCAGGTTTCGTAATTCTGCCCATGGATATGGAATATATGGATGCCGGCAAGCCTCCCAAAAGCTACAAAGAACAAATGCAGGAATTGGCCGAAATACAGGCCAGCAAAGAAAATATTTATCCCTTTGTATTTGTAGATCCCCGTCGTATAGCGGCTGAGGGCCCTGAATATTTTAATTATGAAGTAAAAGATGGCAAAGTAAAACTGCTCCCCTGTTTTATCAAAGATTATATCGAGGGGCACACAATCAAAAAAGAAATAAAAAAGGGGAAAGAGAAAGGCAAGGAAAAAGAGGTCGATGTACCCAAATTCAGCGGGTTTAAAATATACCCTGCTCTTGGCTATTATCCATTTGACCCATTATTATTACCGCTGTGGAAATATGCCGAACAGGAAAACCTCCCCATTCTTACCCATTGTGTGCGGGGGCCGATGTATTACCGGGGAAAAAAAGAGAGGGACTGGGATTATCATCCTGTTTTCCAGGAACTTGTTACTATAGTAAAAAAGGAAGACAGAAAAAAAATAAGCACCGACTCTTTTGCCAATATGCTATTGCCGCAAACTAAGAATGATGAATTCTGTGCCAATTTTACTCATCCTATGAATTTTCTTTGCCTGCTAAAGAAAGAATTCCTGGCCAAAGCCGTTGAAATCGCTATAAGTAAAGCCCGGGATGAACAAACAAAAGACAACCTGAGAATTATATTTGGTTTTACTCCGGCAGCAGAAGGCAATAGCGCTGTAGTATCCCGTGGCCTTGATGATCTGAAGATTTGCTTTGGCCACTATGGCGGCGGTGACGAATGGCTGAGGTATTTTGAAAAAGACCGCTTCAAGCATAGTGCACAACTTGCCAAAAAGCCGGATAAAGGAATTGATTTTATTAACCAGGCAAATGATCCTACAACAAAAGCACCTGGCAAAGCGGAGCAACTCTGGAAGTTCACCGACTGGTATTCCATCATCAGCAGTATGATGTTGCAGCATGATAATGTGTATGCAGACATTAGCTATATCCTGCATGCAGATGCAGAAATATTGCCGCTGCTGAAACAAACATTGCAAAACAAAAAGTTGCGGAGCAAAGTATTGTACGGCACTGATTTCTTTGTCGTCCGAAATCATAAAAGCGATAAGAACATGCTGGCCGATATGATGGGTGGGCTGGATGTGGAAGATTTTGACCAGATAGCAAGATGTAATCCCCGAAAGTTCTTAAACCTGGCCCCACAGCCAGAATATTCGGGTTGTTATTAAATTAAAAAGCTTCAGGCCGTTTATAACGGCCTGAAGCTTTTTAAGAAAAGTTTTATTTACTTACCACAAACTTGACACTCTTTTCCTTCATCGTTACCGATGAACGAAGTACCAACAGATATACACCATCGGTAAGAGAAGTGATATCCATACGGGCTGTCGTTCCTTTTATTACCTGTTTTTGCAGCAAGGCTCCCTGCATATTATAAATGCTGAGCTGATCAAAGTCTTCATTATTAATATTACTTACATTCAGCTCATTCTGTACCGGGTTTGGATATACAACCAATTTACTTACCTGTAATACATCTTCCGGTTTTTCTTCCAGGCCTTTAGCAGTAATTGCTTCCATGGGTTCAGTTATGCCTTTATCATCACATCCATGACCATTCCGGCCCTGGCCAAAGCGAACAGCAAAAGCTCTGAAGTAAGTGCTATTGTAGGTATACGGATCAAAATCATTTGTATTACCAATCGTAATTAATTGCCCCTGCCGGTCCGTAAGTCCTGCTACCAGCACATGCGATCGTTGGTACCCCACACTGTCGGGTCCATTAAATCCTCCATCCTGCTGGCCATTCTTTTTTATCCGCATCACCAGGCCTTTGGAAAGATAGGAGCTGTTTCTTCTTTCTCCTAATGCATAGAAGCGGTCCGATTCATCAACCACCAATTTTGTCATCACGCAGCTATCGGTGGAATACTGGTATGATCTGCTCCAATGCAGATTTCCGGAAGAAGGATTGATGCGGCTTATCAAACACTGCTGTTCTCCGCTGGCTAAGTATTGCATTGCCAGACTAAAGATTCGCCCATCATTATCAAGAGCCAGATCGCATAGTTGAAATCCTTGTGCCACGAAATGTGTTCGATTGTAAATAACATTCCCACTATTCTTTGATAATTTATACAAAAACATCCCCTGCGACGTATCTCCAATTGACTTACCGCCGTACAACAGCAGATTCCCTCCATCGTCCAGTTTGAATAATAAATTAAACCGGCCCGGGTCCGTCTCCAGCCTTCTGGTATTTAACAGAACGCCATTACCACTATACTTTCTGATCTTGATTTCCGGGAAGAAGGTATAAAAATCTTCTATCACTATTACCCTGCCAGACTGATCTACCTGTAAGTAAGCAAAAGAAGTAGCGACGGTATCGACGTTTTTCCATTTTACGCCAAGGTATTTATCCATCTTCATGACAAAAGAAGCGGGGATAAAATCTGTGCCTGAAGGATACTGCCCATCGCCTGTCAGGTACAGATTATCTGTGCGATCCAGTTCAAAACCATTAATGTTAAAGATGGAGAAATTGTTGGGCAATACGATCTGGCGTTGTGCTTTTACCACCAGGTTAGTATCCAGCTTATATAATTTAAATACAGCATTGCCTTCCAGCGGAAAGCTTTTCAGTAACACATATAGTGAATTATACCGCCCTACCCTGGTTTCCACAGAAGCCCAGCTACCAGTTATAAAAAAGCGCTTTTGCTCTGTGCCATTGATATGCGACTTAGATATTTTCCACGTATACAGTTCATTTTCACTGCTCCATTGGTAGCTGGCCACAAATGAATTAGCAGTGAATGAACGGGCGGAAGAACCAAAAGTGCCGCCAGGCGGTGGGTTAGTACCATCCTGGTTTTGATACCACTGTACTTGTGCCTCCAGAGAAAAAGATAAACATACCATGCTAAAAAGCAGCAACGATCTTGGCGTTTTCATAAAGTAGGATTTTTAGTTGTACGGATTCGAATTTGTTGTTAATGGTATCACAACAACCGTGCAGCAAATGCCAACACCGTGTATTTCCGAAGCAGTTCCAGCAGCGATAGTCGGAAGAACTACGCAGCAATAGAAACTTTACTAAGTGATACACGAAGGGGAAATACCGGCAGGGAATTATTCAGCCACAGATGCAGGTGATAAAATAGAAGACTACTGACCAACCTTGCTTCCTTAAAAAATAATTATAGAAAATTAATCGACGGCTAAAATTCAGTTCATCACCATCTCTCTGGCATTTTCCAGCGCAGCAGCAGTAGGCTTTTCTCCACTCAGCATTTGGGCGATGGTGGTTATTCTCTCGTCTGTTGTAAGTAAACGGATATTCGTTTTTACAGCATCATTTACTATTTGCTTATAGACGAAGAAATGCGCATCGGCTTTACCGGCTATCTGAGGCTGATGAGTAATGCAGATCACCTGGCGTTTGGCGGCCAGTTCTTTCAGAATAATACCTACCTGTCTTGCCGCTTCCCCTGAAATACCGGTATCTATTTCATCAAAGATCATCGTAGGCAGATCAATTGATTGGGCTACCAATGATTTTATGCAGAGCATCAGCCGACTAAGCTCCCCGCCGCTGGCTACTTTGCGGACTGGCTGGAATTGACCACTCTTATTCGCATCAAATAAAAACTCCACTGCATCAGTACCTGAAGGAGTAAACTCAACAGTTCTCATGTCCACTTTCAGTTTAGCATTAGGCATGCCTACCTGCGCCAGTAGTTTGTTTACTTTATCTTCTAATGGTTTGATCTGTTTACGCCGGCCTGATGATATCTTTCCGGCTAATAGAGCCAGGGCATTGCCTGCTTGTATGAATTCATTTTCCTTTTGCCGGATAGCCTCTTCAATATTCAATACTGCCTGCAATTTTCCTGCTAATTGCTGTTGTAAGGCGATCAGTTCATTGGTTGAATTCACGCCATGCTTTTTCTGCAACTTATACCCCAGCGACAGTCGTTCATTCAGTTGTTCGATCTTTTCCGGTTCATAATTAATGTGATTGCTGATGCGGTCCACATCATCTGCTATGTCCTGCAATTCTATCTGTGCTGACTGCAGCCGTTGTATCACCACCGCCAGGTCAGGGTGAAAGCCGGAATAAGGGTTCAGTTGCTGTAGTAATACTTTTAGCTGTTGCACCAACGGTGTCTCACTTTCTTTTAGTTCAAAAAAGGTTTTACTCAATGCTGTCCTGATCCCTTCGGCATTGCTGAGCATTTTTAACTCCGCATCTATATCTTCGAGTTCGTTTTCTCTGAATGCCGCTTCCTCCAGTTCAGTAAACTGAAAACGGTTGTAATCAGCTTCCCTGTTGAATTGCTGTTGTTGTTCTTTCAGTTCTTCGGTCTGCTTTTTTAGTTGTTGCCATTGCTTAAATAGGGCCTGGCACTCTTCTACAACCAGGCTGTGGCCTGCCAATGCATCCAAGACCTCCCGCTGAAAACCAGACTCTCCTATTTCCAGGGTATCAAACTGCTGATGCAGGTCCACCAGCAGAGTGCTGAGTTCATTCAGTTGCGAAAGATTGACAGGAGTATCATTTATAAAAGCTCTTGATTTCCCATTAGTACCAATCTCCCTTCTTACCGTCAGTTCAGTATCTGTATCCAGTTCATTAGTTTTTAAAAAATGATGTACTGCTTTCTTATTCCCGGCGTTGAACACTCCTTCGATCACACATTTCTTTTCTTTATTCACTAATGCGGCAGAATCGGCCCGCTGGCCAAGTATCAATCCCAACGCTCCCACGATGATGGATTTACCGGCGCCGGTTTCCCCTGTTATTACATTAAGGGTGGCAGGAAAACTTATTTCCAGTTCATCGATGATCGCATAATTCTGTATTGAAAGTCGGGTTAACATTTGCAGGGCAAATTAGTTTTTTTGCTACGAATGACATGAATAACGTGGATTAAATTTAGCCAAATACCAAACTGGTTAGCAGGTATGAGCTGCTTTATAGTTGTAAAAAGACTGAAATCAGAAACTGGCTTTCATTTTAACCGGAGCAAGTTTTTACAATCTGCAGCACATAAAAAAAGCCGCCATTCGGCAGCTTTTAAGGTAGTTGACCATTTATTTATTTGATCTCAATATTATTTGACAGTTCCTCATCTACCAGGATACGGCCGCAGTTTTCGCAGATCATTACTTTCTTGTGCTGTTTGATCTCACTTTGCTTTTGAGGGGGAATCGCATTGAAACAACCACCACAGGCATCTCTTTCCACTGGTACCACAGCCAGACCGTTGCGGTAGCTGGTGCGTATCTTTTCATAACTGGCCAGCAGGCGTGGATCTACATGGGTCTTGGCCTCGGCTGCCAGTTTATTAAAATGCTTTTCCTCTTTCTCGTTAGCAGCGATAATCTTTTCCAATTCACCTTTCTTGGTAGCCAGCACTCCTTCTTTCACGGCAATGTTCTTCTTTGCTTTTTCAAGCAGTACCGCTTTCTCTGCAATTTCCTCTGTAGCATCTTTGATATGCTTTTCAGCCAGCTTTATTTCCAACTGCTGCATTTCTGTTTCCTTATTGATCGCTTCAAACTCCCTGTTGTTCTTTACATTAGAGCTTTGCTTTTCGTATTTCTTTACCAGTGCTTCTGACTCTTTAATGGCATTTTTGCGCTGCTCGATGAATTCAGTTACCCCGTTTATTTCTTCTTCAATGCGGGTTTGACGGGCATGCAGACCGGTGATCTCATCTTCCAGATCGGCCACTTCCATAGGAAGTTCGCCTTTCAGGATCTTGATCTCATCCAGCTTGCTGTCAATTTTCTGAAGGGTGACCAGGGAGGTCAGCTTTTCTTCTACCGAAAATTCTTTTACTTGTGCCATTGTATGATTTAGTTTTAAAGATCAGAAGTAATGGACCGGGTTGGTTTTTACCCCTGTTTTAAGGACGGCAAAGGTAGGGAATTTTTCCTCTAAAACCTCTTGCAGCAGGTTGATTGTGAACTGCTCACTTTCAAAATGCCCAATATCTGCCAGCAGCATTTGTCCGTTGGCATCAAAGAACTCATGGTATTTGATGTCGGCTGTTATATATATATCCGCCCCGGCTGCTAATGCCTTGGAAATCAGGAAACTTCCTGCGCCGCCACACACAGCTACCCTTTTCACAGGTTTGTTAAGAAAGGCCGTATGCCGCACCACGGACACATTAAATATCTTTTTTATCTGGGACAAAAAGTCTTGCTCATTGGCTGGTTGTTCCAGTTCTCCCATAATTCCAGCCCCGGTTCCGCTATGAGTATTAGCCAGCGACATAATATCGTAAGCCACTTCTTCATATGGGTGTGCCGTTCGGAGGGAGCTAATTATCCGCCCCTGTAAATAAGCCGGAAAAATGACCTCTATTTTCACTTCTTTCTCTGCATGCTGCTCTCCTGTCTGGCCCACATAGGGTTTTGCGCCATCACCCGCCTTAAAAGTACCGGTGCCTTCCACATTAAAACTGCATTCACTGTAGTTGCCTATATGCCCGCCGCCCGCTTCGAAAATGGCTTCCCGGACCATATCTGCATTTTTTACAGGTACAAAAGTGAATAGTTTTTTCAGGGTATTCTCTTTTTCAGCAAGTATGAAATTGTTTTTTAGTCCCAGCATTGAGGCTATTCTGCCGTTTACACCTGTTGATACATTGTCAAGGTTTGTATGAATTGCGTAAATGGCAATATCATTTTTGATGGCCGTGATAATGGTCTTTTCTACATAATTCTTCCCATTAATTTTCTTTAACCCGCCGAACAGGATCGGGTGATGGGCCACTACCAGGTTACACCCATTTGAAATTGCTTCTTTTATCACCTCCTCGGTAGCGTCGAGGGTGCAGATGATACCGGTACATTCCCACCCGGGCTCACCGGTGATGAGGCCTGTATTATCATATGACTCCTGCAGCGAAGGATGGGCTAGTGATTCCAGAAAACTGATGATAGCTGAAATTTTCATGATAGCAAGTTACGGTATTGAAAATTTTTGTTTTTACTAAAAAAAGGGAAACAAAGTTTTGCGGATTCCAAATCTTTTGTACCTTTTCCATCCTTTCCACCCTTTGGATAGCTGCTTTATCCAACCTTAGGCACTTCTTAAAATTGTTGCTATGATTAAAAGGACCACCGGCCGCCTGTTATTATTATTATTGGTTATAACTGGTTTTGCAGGCACCATAAGTGATAATGCAATTTCAAAAGATGAAAGAAAATATGCTGCCGGGCTGATGAAGGAAACCTATAAAGAAGCTTTGAAAAGTGTGAAGGGCCTTTCTGAGGCACAGCTGACTTTTAAGGCCGCCCCGGACAAATGGTCAGTAAAAGAATGTCTTTACCACATAGCTGGCGCAGAGAAATTTTTATGGACATTGTTTGAAGGATCTATGAAAGCCCCGGCCAACCCGGAAAAGCGTTCTGAAATAAAAGTAACAGATGAACAATTTGTAAAAATGGTGATGGACAGGACTAAAGCGGCGCAGGCACCCGAACCTATACAACCCAAAAACACCGGCTTTTCCGGAATTGATGCTGCCATTGCTGATTTTAAAACCAACCGGATGGAGCATATTAAGTACATAAAGAACTCAACGGAAGATCTGCGCAATCATGTGGTGCAAATGCCTTTTGGCTGGATCGACTGCTATCAGTTATACCTGATGGTCGCAGCCCACAGTAACCGGCACACACAACAAATAAATGAAATAAAAGCAAGCGCCGGTTTTCCGGCTAACTAATTTCAACGGTTGAAAAACCCCAGGCCTCTTTGTTCAGCGAACAAGAGGCTTTTTTATGGTCTTTCTCCCGCAGAAATAATTTTCTCCAGGTGCAACAGTTTCCCGTCCCAGGTAATCCCTTCGGCAATTACCCGAAAACGTTTTGTCCGGTCATTGTTATAAAATATCAGGGGTAGTTTAGCATCCGCTTGCTCAACAAAGGTAACCGGCAGCCAATGTAAGGTAATCCGATGATCTGGCTTTGTATCTGCGGTTGCCACACTATAATCGGGAGTATAAAACTCCCTGGTTACAGAATATCCTTTCCAGGAAAAAACATCAGCAGAGCCCTGCATCGTTTTTACATCAGCCCCTTTTTTGGTATACACTGCCAGCACTCCCCCGGCGCCATTACCTTCCGCCCCTACAAATGTGCTGTACACCTTGAGCATGGCCACCTGGTCTGCAGGAATAGTGGCTATTATAGATGCATCCACCTGCATCTCATCCAGGAACAGCTTCATGGGTATTCTTCCGCTGGTCATAGAAAAGTTTTGCCGGTAATACAAGGTATAGTCAATCCCATCCTTTACCACCGAGATGCCAGCCACACGCCCCTGTATGTACTCAAATATATTTCGGTGATAAAGTCGCTCATTAGTATTTACAAGATCAATTGTTTTTTGTGACATTCCGGAAAATAACCCGCTTGCATACTTCTCGTCCAGTTCCTGCAATGCGGACTTCTTTTTTACTTTTATGTTTACAGCTTCAAGTGTTTTGCCGTTCTCTCTCATTATTGCATCATAATCAAAAGATAGTTTTGAACCGACACTGCCGCTGGTTGTATAACTTCTTTTATGAAAGGACCACTCATCAGCAGGTGGAAGAGAAAAAATTTTCGGCAGGGAATCGCCGGCCGGAATAATATCAAGCCACTTGCTTTTTTTCCCTTTTATATCAGTTACAAAAAATCTGGTAT
This sequence comes from Bacteroides fragilis, assembly GCA_943372905.1. Classification (GTDB taxonomy): domain Bacteria; phylum Bacteroidota; class Bacteroidia; order Chitinophagales; family Chitinophagaceae; genus JJ008. The sequence goes on from CALSAT010000003.1 coordinate 18,298, forward strand.
CGCCAAAGAAGATCAGTGAATCCATTTTGAAATACCCGTCTTTGTCGGTTGTTATCATATCAAAACTGTTCTGCAATGAGTCGGCAGAAGTTTGCAGCACTACCAGTTCATAATCAGATAATGGCTTTTTGGTGTCACGCACCATTACCCTTCCTGCTACCGTTATGTAGCCATTATCCCTGAAAGGCAGCGGACGAAAAGAAGTTTGTGAAAGGGCTGACCATGTAAACCTGCGCCACCCGTTTACCATCATTACCAGGTCAAGTGCATTCCTCACTGAATCATTATCAGAGGAGAAATAATAGGCCGGGTTATGAATATAACCTTTCAGATCTGCTGTTAACAAAAGCCCGGAAATGATCGTTTGCTGGCTTTTATTCTCCAATGCATAATCAGCATCGGTAATAGCCACCGAAAAATTCCCGCTGATCGTATCATTGAAAGAAATACTGAACTGGTTTTTTCCCCTTCCACCTGTATTTAATGTGTCGATATGCAGGGTGGCTTTTTTCAGGTACTCTTTATTATCAATAAATACAAGTCGTTCTGCCATCGGCACATCTTCCTTATCAAAAACAGTAACCTGTAAGACCCCTGACATAGAGGTACGGGTGTCTATTACTCCGCTCCAGTCAGTTTTACCTGCTGCTAATTCCTTCCTGAAAACCACATGATGCTGTATCTGTCCTACAATGCGGGCAGGAGTGCGGCCTTCGGCACCAGCTTTTGAAAACAACTCATAGAAACTACCCCGGTCGTCCCTTACTATCCGGAATACTACACCGGAAGGAATATGTGCTGGTAAAGGGTAACTGTTTCCGGTTGCATCTATATCCAACTTAGCAAAATACCGGCTGGCTGACTCTGGCATTATATCAAACACCCCCATTCCATCATGATAGCTTTTCAGTTCTGCCACTCTTTCCCCTTTTTCGTTTTCAACATACCCATCGGCGCTTACTGGCAATCCGTATTCGTTCGTGATCTTGAAGGCCACTGAATTCGTAAGCCCGGTCACAAAATTTCCCCCTTCCGGAAAAAACTCGATCCGCAATTTCTTTTCTCTTGGCGGTACCGGAGTGGTGGACTTTTTTCCAAAAACCTGTAATGGATGCAGGTAAAGAAAGGGAGCATCTCCAGCCGTTTGTCCGGGCGGTTGGTTTAGCATTGTTGCGGTATAAGCCCGAATGATGTATTGACCGCTCACGAGTGTATCGGGCAAATCAAACTGCCCATTACTGCAGCCCAAATAAACTGGTAATACCAGCCGGGATAAAACCGTTACTGAATCACTCAGCAGTTCTACATATAAAGTGGTGCTGATCGTATCCGGCTGAAAATCGGAATATAAATAAGCTTTGAACCAGGCTGATTCGCCAGCCATATAATTATCACGGTCGAAATGAAGATATATTTTTTCGATGGGTGAAAAGGAAGACCATTGATCTAAGCGGCTGGCAGGAGCTTGTGCAAACAATATGGTGCTGCAACTGGAATAAAAGAACAGGGTAAGCAGGATTTTTTTCATAGCAGGTTTTTGATACTGCCGAAGATATTATAATATTAGTTAATGAAAAACAAAAGCCTGTCCGGGTGCATCTCTCTGCGAAAAAGTAATGCTAAAAAGACTTTTTCCCGGTGCTAATTATTTTTTCAATACTTAGCATTTTCCCGGAAGCGGTCATTCCTTCCACCACGATACGGTATTGTTTTGCCCTGTCACTATTATAAAATGAAACAGGTACAGTAGCGTTGATACTATTAACAATAATGTTGGGCCGCCATTGCAAAGTGGTCCTGGTATCCGCTTTGTCGTCCTCTTTTTCATTTTTATAATCAGGGGTATAAAACTCTTTGATGACAGAATATCCATTGTATATTTTATTACTGGCAGACGACCCCGTACTGTTCAGGTAATCTTCCCCTTTTTTAGTGTACACGGCTAATAATCCACCGGGAGCATTGCCCCAGGCACCTGAAAAAGAATTATACACTTTTACCAATGCCACCTGGCTTGCCGGTATCGTGGCAATGACGGAGGCATCGGTTTCTATCTCATCCAGGAAAAGCGCCATTGGAATGGCCCCCATCGCACTCATAGAAGCACTCTGGCGGTAAAACACACTGTAATCAAATCCATCTGCTGATACCTGCAATCCATTTACCCGGGCCTGCAGGTAGTCGAAAATGTTCTGGTAACTGCTTGCCTCATCAGTATTTACCAGGTCAATTGCTTTGGAAGCATCACCGGAGAACATCCCCCTTGTATATCTTTCATCCACCTGTTGCAGCGGGTTCTTATTGATTGACTTTAATTTTATTTCTTCCAGCAAAATGCCGTTGGCTTTTATCATGGCATCATAATCCATTTTCCAGCGGGCATTGGTGCCAGCGGCTAAGTCATTGCCAAACCTGTACTTTGTGATACCCGGCAATTGAAATTGTCTTCGAACAGAATCACCATTCAGTAAAATATCTATATACTGGCTTTTCTTTCCCCGTACATCACTGAAGAGGAGACGGGTCCGGTCAAAAAATATCAGCGAATCGATTAAGAAACCACCCTCTTCATCTGTTTCAATAAACTGGGTGCTTCGTTTTCCATCTATACCTGTAATGAAAAGGATCAGTTGCTTATCTGCAAAAGGTTTTCTTAACCCCCGGTAGTTGGCCTTACCGGCCAAAGTGATATAGGCTTTATCTTTGAAACCTGCTGCCGGGGCGCCTGTTTTCAACAACTGTTCCCATCTGAACCGCCGCCAGCCATTGGTCATCATCACCAGATCAAGACCATTTTTCACAGCATCTTCGCCGGATGAAAAATAATAAGCGGGATTGTGCACATATCCTCTGATATCACTGGTCAGCAGCAGACTGGTAAAAATATTCTCTTCTCTTGCAGGCAAATGGCTTTGCTCATTATCAGTTACAGATACAGAAAAACTTCCCTGCACGGTGTCTTTCAGCAGCAGGGTGAACCTGTTCCTGGACCTGGGAGAAAAATCGATTGTATCTGCTTTTAATTCGGCATTTACAATATACTCCCGGTTATTTACAAAACATAACCGTTCTGCCAGTGGCACATTGTCCTTGTTGAACACAGTTATTTGCAAAATTCCCGAGTGCAGGTTTTGAGTATTGATCACCCCCTGGGCTGCTTCTTTACCGGGAGAGAAATTTTGCTGGAACACTACCCGTTGCTGCATTTGCCCAATCATATATACCGCTTCAAAAGAAGGGTCGCCTGTTTTTTGCTGCAATTCAAAAAAGTTGCCCTGCGGATGTGGCAGCACTGTGAGTACAATGCCTTTATCAACAGCGGCTGGCAAGAAGTATTTTTCAGCGGAGGCATCACCGTTCAACAAGGCGTAGTAGCCCCCATTAGCCACAGGCTGCAGTTCAAACATACCCATCCCATCATGATAGCTATTAAAGGTCGCCACCTCTTCATTCTTTGCATTTCGTATTGTTCCGGTTGCAGCCACAGGTAATCCTTTACTATCGGTAGCTTTAAACGCAATCGTGTTGGTAAACCCATTTACCAGGTTACCCCCTTCAGGGAAAAACTCTACGTTTATCCTGTTTGATGTCTTTTCTCCACCAGCTGCCTGCATATTATTTTTTCCAAAAACAAAAATCCTGCGCTGGTATAAAAAAGCGGCATCATGATTGAGCATACTGCTGGTGTATGCTCTTACTAAATAATGGCCGGTTGCAAGGGAGTCAGGCAGTTCGATCTGCCCGTTGGCAATACCAATAAATACTGGCAATACAACCCGGCTGATAAGGGCCACTGAATCTTTGAGAAATTCCACGTATAGAGTGGTGCTGATGGTATCCGGCTGATGATCGGAATACAAATAGGCTTTGAACCAGGCTGTTTCTCCCGCCACGTAGTTGTCCCTGTCAAAATGCAGGTACGTCTTTTCGACCGGTGAGACGTCTGACCATTTAGTTAGCACTTCTGCGGGCTTTTGTGCAATAATGGCGCTGCTGAAACAAAGCAGCAAGACCAGTAAAAACTCATTTTTCCTCATAGCGGTAATTAACGGAAAACAAAGATGCGGATCAATGCTGATAAATCAATCCGGTGAGGCTTCCGTTCCTGTAATTTTAACTATTGCAGGTACAGGTTATTATACCTATTTTGTGTACCGATCAAAGCACTTCTGCATGAAAAAAATTGTTGCCCTTTTGTTTTTGGTATCACTGTTTAGTAGCTGTAAGAAGGCCGTTGAAAATGTGCAGGAAGACCTGGTGATAAAGGCTATGACCGACGGCCAATGGGGGGTAACCAAGTTCACCCTGAACGGAACAGATATCACGACCGATTTCACCAATTATAAGTTCAAATATTACAGTAATAAGACTGTAGATGCCATTAAAAGTGGCCTGGTGGAAAAAAACGGCACCTGGGACGGTAATGCCAGCAACATGACGACATGGGCCAATTTTAATTCAGCCGTTTACCCACTATCTCTTATAAATGGTTCATGGCAGATCACCCGTAATAGCTGGACCTACGTGGAAGCCACCCAGGTATCCGGAAGCGATACCAAAACGATGCGGCTGGATAAGCAGTAAAACTGCCTCTCTCTGTATATAAACTGTTGGGCAGAGCCCATTTCCCCAGTTTTCCAAAGGCGAAATAGCAGAAACAACCGATCACGGTAAGGTTGCAGGTATCAAATACCAGGACTGCACAAGTGTTCCGGAGGGGTGCCAGTTTCCTTGCAATAAGAGCATGGTATTAGCAGAGATGTTCCCATGATGTTCCCATGATATTCCCATCATATTCCCATGATGTTCCCATTAATGTATGGATGGGAACATCATCGGAACAAATTGGTGACATATAAGTGACAAAATCATTATAACGACATGATTCTCCTGCTATTTGGGGCTCTCTTGCCCGGCCCAATTATTGGCTAAGTCAGCATTAACAGGTTAACAGGTTTATACCGGCAGTACAGGTGGAAAAGGCAACGCTGCCGTGGGCAGGGCTAAGTATTTACAGTTATGAATTATCTCAACCACGGGATCAATATTATTATTTTCTTATTACCCCCATAAATTTAAACACAAAGGCATAATATTTGTCATACTTGGCAACGTCCTGCCCTTCCCTGAAGATTAGTATAGCAACCAAATGGCAAAACAGATCCGGCAACCAGCTTGCCCTCACAGTTTCGCCAATTAGTTAGATTTCAGCACAGTACAATAAAACCAGTTACATTTTGAGGCTCAGGATTTACAATATCCATACGAAACTGATTGTCTTATATATCATTACCTTATTCGGGGCTGCTTCCGTATTTGGACAGGTGCCCTCGGCTAATTTCACCGGAAGCCCTGTATCTGGCTGTTCTCCGCTTATTGTTGTGTTCCAGGACCAATCTACCGGCAGCCCCACTTCCTGGAACTGGGATTTTGGCAACGGCAACACTTCTACCCTTCAAAACCCCACTGCCTCCTACTTTACTCCAGGTACATACACCGTTACCCTTACGGCTACCAATGTAAATGGTTCTAATACCCTTACCCGCACACAATATGTAACGGTGTACGAACCCCCGATCGTAAGCTTCAGTTCCGATGTAACGAGTGGCTGTTTTCCCCTGCGGGTGCAGTTTACCGACCTTTCTACAGCCGGGGCTGGCAATACCAACACAACCTGGTTATGGGATTTTGGAAATGGTACTACTTCCACTCTTCAAAACCCTTTCGTAACCTATACTACGGCTGGTAACTTTACCATAACCCTGCGGGTAACTAATGATAAAGGCTGTACCCGGACAATAAGCTTACCTAGTTATATTGCTGTAACGCCAGGTGTTACTTCCACTTTCACGAATACCCTGCCAACCGTTTGCAACCCGCCCGCTACAATCAGTTTTACTAATAATTCCTCAGGGCCACCTGTCCTGAGTTATCTATGGGATTTTGGCGATGGTAATTTTTCCACTGTGGCTAACCCGGTACATACCTATACCGGCAGCAGCAGCTTTGTGGTCACCCTTATTACAAATAGTTCTGCCGGCTGCCAGGATACAGCCCGCAGTGCGCCGATCGTAATCGGAGGTAATACCACAACCTTTACTGCCCCGCCTGCGGCTTGTATAAACGAAGCAGTTAGCTTCACCAATACTTCCACACCAATACCGAACAGTTCATTTTGGACCTTTGGTGACGGAGGCACTGCCAATACCCTTAATGCCACCCACTCCTATGCTGCACCCGGCACTTATACTGTACGGCTTTATAATACCTATGCCACCTGTACAGATTCCGTTTTGAATACGATCACTATCAATCCAAGACCGGTAGCTGATTTTTCGGCACCGATCACTACAAAATGTGAACCCCCGCTAACGGTCAGTTTTCAGGACCTTTCCACAGGAGGTGCTGTCAGCTGGCAATGGGATTTTGGTGATGGCAACACTTCTACCCTGCAAAATCCATCACATACTTATACTACTTATGGCAGCTTTACGGTCACCCTGATCGTAACTAATGCGTTTGGCTGCACAGATACTATTGTCCGGACAAATTATGTCGTTATCCGCAGGGCCAATATTACCATCAGCCCCTTTCCTGTAAGTGGTTGTATTCCTTATACTGTTTCCCCGGTGCCTACCATTACAGCAGTGGATGCCGTAACCTCTTACTTATGGGATTTTGGTGATGGAGGCACTTCCATTCTGGCAAATCCCACACATACCTATACGGTTCAGGGTACTTATACTGTAAAGCTTTTTATCACTACCAGTTCTGGCTGTACTGATTCGCTGGTGATTCCCAATGCGGTAAGGGTAGGAACTAAACCGGTGGCTGATTTTTCTGCTACGCCTATTCCTGTTTGCGGGCGGCAACCTGTTTTCTTTACCGACTTGTCAGTTCCTGCAGATGAATGGCTTTGGGATTTTGGTGATGGCGGCACTTCTATACTGCAAAATCCATTCTACAACTATAATGATACCGGCTACTTCACTGTACAGCTTATAGCCACGAATAACGGGTGCCCTGATACAATGACCAAAGTAAACTATGTGCAGGTATTACCACCTATTGCCCGATTCACAGCCACAGCAGATTGCAACAATCGCCTGCGTTTTACTTTTACTGATCAGTCGGTGGCACCTCTTACCTGGGAATGGGATTTTGGCGATGGTTCTCCGGTGGTCACTATTCAAAACCCGGTGCATGTTTTCCCGGCATTAGGCAGCTATACGATTCGCCTGATCGTAACAAACGGCGGCTGTGCTGATACGACTACCCTTACAGTAAGTACGGTTAGTGAAAATCCGGATTTCAATGCCAGTACCACTGTGGATTGCAAGATCGGCTATGTTGATTTTGTTGCCAGCAATATCAATACGGCCAATATTGTAAGCTATTTGTGGGATTTTGGAGATGCAAGCTCTGTTACAGTACCCACTCCCTTTATTGGCCACTTTTATAATAACTCCGGCACCTATACTGTCAGCCTTACTATTACTGATGTCAATGGCTGTACCAA
>CALSAT010000004.1:0-24057 GCA_943372905.1 Bacteroides fragilis
AGATTGTCGAATTGTCAAAAGTGCATGATAATGGGGAGATGGATATCAAAACAAAAGGAAGCAGGATATTCCGGATACTGGAAGTGATAAAAGACATACCCGATAAATTGTACAGTGGCGCCATCGTTACCTACCCGCAGAATTATGAACAGGGCAGTGCAGACATTATGCGTTCTATATTAATGGGAATAAAGGAACTCCATCAACTGCTGAAAGTGACAAAGGATTTCAGGAAAGGGGATGCGGTAATCAACAGTTATGATGTGGCACATCATATTGGCTTATCGCTGGAAGAAGAGTATGAGTTGCTGGGCTTATTTCATGAACGGCAGCGGCAGGAATATCTGCGGCTGCACCTGGCCAAAGTAATACCCATGCTGGCGGGCATGGAGCAATTGAAAGAAAAGATCAAACTGAATGGTCATTTTAAGAATTTGAGTGGCTTTGATCTGTAATAAGGCTATCAAAAAATACATATGTCAACAACCCTCTGTTTCGACTTTGGCAACACCCGTAAAAAGGTGGCCGTCTTTCAGGATGCGGAAATGAAGGAATCTGAAGTAATGACTGATGATTCGGTGGAAACGGTCCGTTCACTCATCAGCCGTTTTCAACCAACTAAATCTATCCTGTCTTCTGTTATCGATCATAATATGGCTATCGAAGAGGTGCTGGCATCGGCCACCAAATTTCATAAACTGAGCCACCTTACCAGGCTGGCTTTTACCACCCCGGTGGGCAAGCCTGAAACAATTGGGGCAGATCGGCTGGCACTGGCCTCCGCCTCCGTTCATTTTTACCCCACTTCCAATAACCTGGTGATAGGCATGGGGTCCTGCGTTACCTATAACTTCATTAATAAATACCATGAATTTATAGGCGGGGCTATTTCTCCCGGATTGGAAATGCGGCTGAAAGCACTGAATTATTATACCGCCAAGCTTCCTTTGGTAAAAGCTGACAGCAATGTGCCGCTGATAGGCTACGACACAACCACTAATATCCTCACCGGGGTGGTTCTTGGATTGGCAAAGGAAATTGATGGGTTTATCGAAGCTTACAGACTGAAATTCAGGAACTTTAACGTCCTGTTAACCGGGGGAGATATAGTCTATTTGGCTTCACACCTTAAAAACAAGATATTTGCAGACCCTGATTTAATCTTTAAAGGTCTGTATGCAATTAGTGAAGTTAATAACCCCTAAGAGAATCAAGACGTTACACTGCTTTTACCTGACGATCCTGGTTTTTGTTTTAAGCGCTTTTGAACCTGTTTTAGCCCAGGATAACTCCCCTTATTCCAGGTATGGCATTGGCGATCTTGTTCCTTCCAGTAATGTTGCCAACCGGGCAATGGGAGGAATTTCTGCCGGTTACACAGATTATCTGGGTATCAATTTTAACAACCCGGCTTCTTACTCTTCCTTTGAAGCCCGCAAAGAGGCCAAATCCAAAAAACTTACGGCCGGCCGGGCAGTCCTGGATATTGGAATAAATTTCGACAACCGCACCTTGACAGAACCCGGCAACCCGGTCAAGTTCGTAGCCAACAATGCCCTTTTTTCTTATGTACAGGTGGGGATGCCAATCAAGAAAGACTGGGGCATCACTTTCGGTTTGCGTCCTGTCTCCCGAATCAGTTATAATATCTTCAAAAGAGAAAGACTGATTGACCCAATCACCTCTTTGCCTATTGACAGTTCCCTAACCCGTTTCCAGGGTGATGGCGGATCATACATCGCTTCTTTAGGAACCGGTTTTGCCGTTTTTAGTAAACTGCATACCGATTCCAGCAAAGGCGGGATGATTGAAAAGCTGAGCGTTGGTATAAACGGAGGGTATTATTTTGGTAAAAAAGATTACAGTACACGCCGTTCACTTATTAATGACACGGTAGAGTACTACCAGGCTAATTATGAAACCAAAACCAGTTACGGCAATTTGTTCTTTTCGGCAGGTGTACAATACATGGTGCCATTGAAAAAGAATATTCTGCTTACAGTAGGCGCTTATGGTAACTGGGGACAAAAACTAAATGCCAGTGAAGACATTATCCGGGAAACATTTGTGTTTGATGATAACCTGGGCAATGTGCGTCTGGACAGTGTGGCAGATATTAAGGATGTAAAAGGGAAAATAGAGATTCCCGCTTCTTATACCATCGGGTTTGTATTGCAGAAGTATGCGGTGATGAATAAGGAAGGCGGCTGGATGATAGGAGTTGATTTCAGCCAGCAAAACTGGAATAAATACCGCTATTATGGCAAAGTGGATTCTGTAAAAAATAAATGGGAATTGAGAGTGGGTGGCCAGTTTAGCCCGGTGCCTAAAAGAAATTATTTCAGCCGGGTAGCTTATCGCTTTGGCTTTTTCACCGGTCCAGATTACATAAAGTCGGGCCCCAAGTTTTCACAATCCGGTGTTTCATTCGGTATGGGTTTGCCATTGACCATCAGTCGGCAGGCCCCCAACCAATCTACCTTTATCAATATGGCTTTTGAATATGGCAAAAGAGGGAATAATGATAATTTGCTGAAAGAAAACCTGTTCCGTTTTTCACTGGGTTTCTCACTCAGCGATATCTGGTTTATCAAACGCAAGTATGACTAAATCAATTTTCAATAAACGTATTTTCAACGCAGCAGCACTTCTTATAGGCTGCTGTTTTGTTTGCGGATGTGAGAATGATAAGGGCAAAATAAACGAGTGGACCAAGAAAGTAGTAATGAAAGAGGAAGCCACTAAAGTGGAAGGCTACCTGAGCCAGGACGGAAAGATGAGGGCCAGGCTAACCGCCCCGCTGATGTACCGGCTGGCAGAAGACACGGTGTACACCGAATTTCCCAAAACCCTTCATGTTGATTTTTTTGACAGCACCCTCAAAAAAGAAACCTGGCTGGATTCCCGCTATGGTAAATATTATGAGAACCTGAATAAAGTATATTTAAAAGACAGCGTGGTGGTGATCAATGTAAAAGGAGACACACTGAAATGCCAGGATCTCTGGTGGGATCAAAATACCAAACTCTTCTATACCGATAATTATGCTGAGTACAGGACATTGGATAAAAAAATATACCCCGGCAAGGGGCTTGAGGCCACACAGGATTTCAGCCGTGTCACTTTCAAAGAAGTGACCGGGATACTGAAAGTAAAAGAAGGCGGATTCCCGCAATAATGAAGAGTCACACCATCATTACGCCAGTCGAATTTCAATGGCTGTATTATTAATTTCGTTGGAGGAAATAATTATAGCCCCTTTACAATAACTTTAAAGCTTCAATTTCAAACTTTCAAACATTTATGGAATACAGGTATATGGGTAAAACCGGCTTGCAACTGAGCGTATTGTCTTTTGGAAGCTGGGTAAGTTTTCATAAACAAATAGATGATAGCGTAGCAGATGAATTGATGGGTATTGCTTATGACAATGGGGTCAATTTTTTTGACAATGCGGAAGTATATGCCCTGGGTGAAAGTGAGAACATGATGGGTCGGGTAATGAAAAAGAAAAATTGGGACCGTACCTCTTATACTATTTCCTCTAAAGCATTTTTTGGCTGGCGGGGAAAAGAGAATAAACCTAATCAAACAGGCTTAAGCCGAAAGCATATTACAGAAGCCTGTCACGAAGCATTGAAGCGTTTGCAAACAGATTACCTCGATCTTTTCTTCTGCCACCGGCCGGATAAGAACACCCCCATTGCAGAAACGGTGTGGACCATGCATAATCTTATACAGCAGGGAAAGATATTATACTGGGGTACCAGCGAATGGAGCGGCGTTGAAATAATGGAAGCACACCGTGTGGCAGCACAGCATGGGTTGATAGGCCCGGCCATGGAACAACCTCAATACAACCTGCTGGAAAGAAATAAACTGGAAAACGAGTATCTCACTATTTTTAAAACGGTAGGCATGGGTACCACTATCTGGAGTCCGCTGGCTTCAGGATTACTAAGCGGGAAATACAATGACGGCATTCCGGAAGGAAGCCGATTTGGGCTTACCGGTTTCGACTGGCTGAAAGACCGATGGATGAGGGATGATCTGTTGAATAAAGTAAAAGGACTGGCCGCACTGGCAAAGGATCTCGGCCTGTCAATGGCAGAATTAAGCATTGCCTGGTGTATCAAAAACCCGAATGTGACCACTGCCATTCTTGGTGCTACCCGCAAAGAACAATTACTGGAAAATTTAAAAGCACTGGATGCCGCAGCAAAACTGGATGCCGAAGTAATGCAAAAAATAGAGGATATTGTGGGAACGAAACCGGTATTACCCGAATACTAAAACTAATTACTTATGTCATTTGCCAACAAAACCATTCTTATAACCGGGGCCACCCGTGGCATTGGGAAGGCCATTGCCTTAAAACTGGCTTCCGAAGGCGCTAATATTGTTATTGCTGCAAAAAGTGTGGAAGAGAATGCAAAACTGGGGGGCACTATTTTTACTGCTGCTGCTGAAATTGAAGCAGCTGGAGGCAAGGCACTCGCAGTACAATGTGATATACGCTTTGAAGAACAAATTCAAAACGTGGTAGACAAAGCCGTGGAAAAATTTGGCGGTATTGATATCCTGATCAACAATGCATCTGCTATATCATTAACTGGTACTGAGCAAACAGAAGCCAAGCGCTTTGACCTGATGCACAGTATCAATGTCCGGGGTACTTTTTTAGTAACAAAGGCCTGTATTCCTCATTTAAAAAAATCAACCAATCCGCATATTCTTACTTTATCCCCGCCAATTAATCTTGACCCGAAGTGGTTTGAAAAGCATGTAGCATATACTCTTACTAAGTACAGCATGAGTATGATGACGATTGGCTGGGCCAAAGAATTTTCAAAGGACCGCATAGCTGCCAACTCACTCTGGCCCAGAACCACCATTGATACAGCAGCCGTAAGAAATCTATTAGGCGGCGCTATGCTGGCTAACATGAGCCGTACGGTGGATATACTGGCAGATGCTGCCTATTATATATTACGGCAGCCTTCCGGCGAGTGTACCGGTAATTTATTTGTAGATGAACAGGTGTTGGCGAAAGAAGGTATTACCGATCTTGATAAATATTCAGTGGTGCCCGGGGCGAAGTTGTATAACGACCTTTTTGTCTGAGACCTGCGTGGCCTGCATCTTAAGAATTGGCCCATAAACGGATAAAGAAACCTTCGTATTTATTTATTCTATAGGATTTTCTACTCCATTCAATCTTTCCAGAAACCAAAGACCTTCGATCTTGACCGTGTTTTTGTTAATGAATGAAATCCTGTATTTTTTTCTCTGCAGGGTAACAATATTATTAGCTAAAGGAGTCCAGAATAGTTCAACCGGGCCGAAATAATCATAGTTCAAATCTTCCACATAACTATCAGGGCTCAGACTTGCCACATATATCTTTCCTAGTTTACTGGAAGGTATATAGAGGATCAGGTCTTTTTCTCTGTCAATCCAAATACCAGACAGCGAATCCCGGTTGTCAAATTGTCCGGAATTTACCTCCCTGCATTTTTTTATACATCTTGCATATAATTCACTATAAGTAAATCTTCCTTTTCCGGGGTTGCTCAGTTTGTTGTTTTTTTTCTCTTGCTGCAACCGTATTAATTTTTCAATAAGATTATCTGAACCATTTTTCCAGGCACCGGAAACGCTTTCATTTTTTTCAGGATTACCACTAATATGCTGCAAAAGCGCCTTTGCGGCTTCTTGCCAGAAAATTGATTCTTTTACTTTTTTATACCGGACACTGCTGGCCTCATCCAACCCATTTATAGAAAGATCTTCTGTATTCCTTAATAGATTATGGCGATAAGTAACATACATTTTATGGGATAGTCCGCTTTCCGTCCATGAAACTTTAAATGTAATCAGCTTCTGAGCGACCAGCGAAGCATTGAAGACATCCTTAAGGAATTGGACGGATACTATTCCCGATTGGATACCGGCCACATTTTCGTAACCAAAAACAGAACCAAAGTCAAATGCTTTAACTATCTCATTCATTATTTGAGTGGCCTCTTTCATATGCACAAGCTTGCCTTGTTGCCAGAAGCCTTTCATTTTTTTTCCTCCAAAAAGTAGCAGGGCGTCCAGGTCGTTATATTCAATATATTCTCCATACCCGCTGGCTAAACCATCTTTCATTTCACCAAAATAATATCCATCACGGTCGGGTTTATTTTCGGCACTATAAAAATCGCAATACATCATCCCGGAGTACAGGTTCTTGCTGGAAATACTGGAAATGGAATAGGCCTTTTTGTAATCCGGATTAAAAGTATTGATGTAATTGACACGATCCTTGATTTCCATTCTTGCCGAGGGGTTCGAGTAATAGACCTCATTATGTATCGCATCCACATATGTTGTGGCCAGATCAATATACCCCATATCTTCCATGTTAATAGAGGAGGGTTCACTTACCGGCTTTAGAGAATAACTCGTAATAAAACCAGAATTTTCCTGAGCATTAATAAACCGGCTTGCTGAAGAACTAAAATCGAAATCAAAATAGCCTCCGAATTTTCCGGCAACAATAATATTTTCAGCTATGTCGGTACTGATATTCTTAATTTGACAACTGGGTTGAAAAACATGGAGGTTCTGGTCTGAAAAAGCATTAATGGCGATAAGATGGAACGTGGTATCCAGCTCTAGTAAGACACAACGGTCATTGACTGCAGTTGAAAAAAATGTTTTGTGGTTGCTGTCATCTTTTATTTCGACCGGCTTGATGGACATCTTCCCGTTCATAAGTACATGGTCATTTTTTGTTACATAAAGACCTTTTAGTTCAAATGCTGTATACAACTTATTGAAGGTAGCGATTGGCAGCAAAGGTGAAATATTTCCGTCAGGACTTGTTACCTGGCAAAATAAACGGGTATCGGTTTCGGGCTTATTCGTATAGGGGTCGTATAATTTGTACTCCAAACAAACTGCAATTATATTTCCTTTGCTATCCACGCCCATTTGAGGGTTACCGTTGGAGTTAAAATCTAGGAGGGCGGTAAAAAGAGTATTACCAATAGAATCGTACTTACAGATATATCTTTGTTCTTTCCCTTTTATATTTTTCCTGGACTTGCCGAGGCCGATATTTATACTTCCGTTAATACTTCCGGAAAGGATAATGTTTCCCGAATGGTCTGTTAGTAAGTTTGTACTTTTATTCAATGATGTAGTGTGATCACCACTTGGATTAAACTCGCTGGCAAAAACCAGTTCTCCCTGTGCATCATATTTTGCTATATAACTACTGATAGTGTTTTTTTTTGAAGAGTAAGTCAGTATCTTATTCTTGTATATCCCCTTTAATTCTATATCCTTGGTAAAAATACCAAGTTCAATAAGAGCACCTGTTTTATCGATAACAAATTTTTGCAGTTGCGTAACGCTCGTATATTTCTTTGTGTATACCAATTCATTGCGCTCATTCAATTTAATGAGAATAAAAACTTCTCCTGTGTCATCTGTAAAGCCGGGGATAACAGGGTAATAATTGTTGTAGTTGCTATTTATATATTCATTACCAGGAGGGCAATAAAAATAGACAGATCCATCTTCATCGAGAGCGGCCGTTGCATTACCAAGCATTCCCTTATAAAAATTCTTAGCTGAAAGAAGTTTCCTGTGTTTATCATAGCGGGCAATAAAAAAACTTTGTAGGTAGTCTCCTTTTTCAGTAAACCTGTCAAATATCTGTGTGCGTTGTTTTGTCTGAAGGCTTTTAAGTATATAGGTTTCTTTCGAAAAATCGAAGTCTACCTCTCCGGTAAAAAAACCAATGATTGTTAGGTTCTCATTTTTGTCAAAACGGGCATCAAGTATATCAACAGCAGCACTGTCAAACGCCTCTACCCAGTTCAATGATAAATTATTTTGTCCCACGCTTTTTCCCGTAAGAAAAAACATGCAAACTGTTGTTATAATGGCAGCTATCAATTTTTTCATATGCTAATTTCTAAATAAGTTCTTTTGCTTAGGAATTACCCGCGGGTATTTATTCTTTTTCCCAGCCGAGTCTTCTGCAAGGGACTCGACTCATTCCCGGTTAACATAATGCGTAAATTTTTCTTATTCAGCAGTATTTGTTTCTTCAACTCTCTTCTCCGGCCTCATTTGTGGAAACAGCAGTACATCCTGTATAGAGGCATTATTGGTAAGGAGCATACAAAGCCTGTCCACTCCAAAGCCAATACCCGAGGTGGGAGGCATACCATACTCAAGGGCCCGTAAGAAATCGTAGTCAATGAACATGGCTTCATCATCCCCCCGCTCAGATAATTTTACCTGTTCTTCAAAACGTTCCCGCTGATCGATGGGATCATTCAACTCGCTGTACGCATTAGCGATCTCTTTGCCATTGATCATCAGTTCAAATCTTTCCACCAGCCCCTGTTTGTCCCGATGCTTCTTTGTCAACGGACTCATTTCCACCGGGTAATCAATAATGAAAGTGGGCTGCACATAATTTTTCTCACATTTTTCGCCAAAGATGGCATCAATCAGTTTGCCTTTGCCCATAGTGGCGTCAGCCGGAATATGTAATTGCTTGCACACAGAACGGAGTTGTTCTTCATTCATCCGGCTTACATCGACACCGTTATGTTCCAGTATCGCATCAAAAATGCTGATGCGCTTAAAGGGTGCTTTGAAAGAGATTGTATTGTCACCAACGGTCACTTCGGTAGTCCCGCACACATCCAGGGCTGCTTTTTCTAGTAGTTGTTCCGTAGTTTCCATCATCCAGAAATAATCTTTGTAGGCCGTATAAAATTCCAGGATAGTAAACTCAGGGTTATGGGTACGGTCCATACCTTCATTACGAAAGTTGCGGCTGAACTCATACACCCAGTCAAATCCACCAACGATCAGGCGTTTTAGATACAACTCATTGGCAATACGCAGGTACAAAGGAATGTCCAGCGCATTATGATGCGTAATAAAAGGCCGGGCGGCAGCACCACCCGGGATGCTTTGTAGAACAGGGGTGTCTACTTCCAGGGCGCCATGGTTGTTTAAGAACTCACGAATGGAGTTGATCAGTTTTGTTCTTTTAATAAAAGTTTCTTTTACCGCCGGGTTAATGATTAAGTCGGCATAGCGCTGGCGGTATTTGAATTCAGGATCGGTCACTGCATCAAAAGTTTGCCCTTCTGCTTCTTTTACAATTGGCAAAGGACGAAGCGATTTGCTTAATAAGGTCAGTTCTTTTACATGAACAGAGGTTTCACCTGTTTTGGTAATGAATACATAGCCACGAATACCAATGATATCACCAATGTCTAATAATTTTTTCCAAACAATATCATACAGGGACTTGTCTTCTCCCGGGCAGATATCATCTCTTTTAAGATAAAGCTGAATGCGGCCATGAGCATCCTGTATCACTGCAAAGTTGGCTTTACCCATATCCCGTACACTCATAATGCGGCCGGCAAGGCACACATCCTGAAATTCTTCCTTCCCCAATGATTCAGGTGTAAAAGTTGCTTTTACAGAAGCAGAGTTATTGTTTACCGGGTAAAGCGGGGCAGGGTATGGCTCAATACCCATAATGATCAGTTCGGCCAGTTTTTCCCGGCGCAATAGTTCCTGTTCAGACAGATGTATGGTACTCATGGAAATAATATGATAGTTGAAAAAATACCCGGTGCTTTCGTATTTATTGACACAATCAAAGCCGGGCTGCAAATGTACTGGATAACGGGCAAGGGTACAAAGACAAAAGCCCCCGCATGCGGAGGCCTTTGTCTATTTCGTTAATCGGATTATTTGTTGTTGAAAAGGTAGCCAACTCTGAAACCAAAACAACCATTTTTAATATCATCACCTGATTCATTAGCGGCTATGTTGCGGAGACCGAATGTATAGTTCAGGGCAAAATAATATCCCTTGCGGGTACGGAAGCCTCCAAGCATATTGAAACCATAATCAAGTCCTTTTAAATCATCCAGTTTGTCTTTACCAAACTTGATTTTAGTTTCTGATCTTGAAAACTCAGGATCGGGCTCCAGGTTGGCAGCCGTGGCATTAGATGTCTTTGTTACTCTATAAGAAGGCAGATCTAAGCCTAAAGAAGGACCAAGACCTACAAAGAAAGTGGTCTTTCCTTTTGAATTATATAAGAAGTTCAGGTGTACATCGGCATAGCGCAGGGCCACCCAGCTTTTGTCATCACCTGTTTCAGCAAGTGTTCTTCCTTTTTGTGTGTAGTGAACGCCGGGTTGAAAACTAAAACGGCTTTTGCCGATAGGAGCATCTACTATTAACCCCGCAGTAACGCCTGTTTTGCTGTCATCTTTCAGGGTTATGTCATTCACTGTTCCATACATATTGGCAGTTGTAATACCGGCAGTAACACCAACTCTTGTTTTTTGAGAAAAACCAGAAGCCTGCAGGAAGAATACGGCCACAGCCAGTAAGAACAATACTTTTTTCATATCAGTAGTTTTTGGTTACCTACTCGTTTCGCTTTTCGGTGTGGGCGCCGTACTCTTTTAGTCGAAGGGATTTTCCGGATTTCTCCCTTTAATATCAGGCAGTAAAAATAAATTGCTGGGCAACTTACTTAAATGGCTCAACTTTTCAAAATAAGCCCTTTTTTTTAAGCCGGGGCAAAGGTACTGGTTCAGGGGCAGAGGTGCAAACAAAAAACCACCCCTTTTAGCCCGAAAATGAGGGGATTGAAGGGGCCCACTGGGCCCCGGATTTAATATTTGACCGGGTACCCCCCGGCCTCCTATATTCGTCTGAAACCTGAAATAATTAATTTTTATACATAGTTTTAAAACAAAAACCCCTCATGAGAAAATTATTTTCCATTATTGTCCTGTGTTTTATGCTTAGCGGATGTGATGTATTGTCCAAACTCCCTACCGGCACAGGCGGCGGTATTACCGAATCGGAGGCCGGAGAAGGTATAAAAGAGGCACTGAGCCAGGGGCTGGTAAAGGCAGTGCTGAAATTGAATAAGGAAGACGGATTTTTTAAAGACGCCCTGTACAAAGTATTATTACCACCCGATGCCCGGAAGATCGAAAACACCCTGCGGGACCTGGGAATGAATAAAATGGTGGACAAAGCCATTTTAGCCATTAACCGGGCGGCAGAAGATGCGGCCGGCTACGCCAAACCAATATTTGTGGATGCTATCAAAAACATGACCCTCAGCGATGCGATAGGGCTGGTACGGAATGGGGATACCAGCGCCACCCATTTCTTCCGGGTAAAAACCACCGATAAGCTGATTGCGGCTTTTCTGCCCGTCATTAAATCATCCCTGGATAAAGTGGATGCCACCAAATACTACAGCGATATTGTAAATACCTACAATAATTTCCCCACCACTATCAAAAAGATCAATCCTGACCTCCCTTCATTTGTAACTACTAAAGCTACAGATGCTTTATTTGATCTTGTGGCGAAAGAAGAGATGAATATCCGGCAGAACATTGCTGCAAGAACCACAGACCTGCTGCGCAAAGTGTTTGGCGGCGGTATAAAATGACAATTACAGGCGCAACGAATTGTATAAAATAACGTCAAAAACAAGTGGCAGCCTTTTTGCTCTGGCAGAAAGGCTGTTATTTTACCAGCAGTTCAATAAACTTATTACATGAAAAAAAGTATCCTCGCCCTGATCGCTTGTTTTGGCCTGATGATCAGCTCTTCAGTTGGCCAGATCAAATTGCCCAATATTCTTACTCAAAAATCATCTGCTGGTAGCGGAATTACTGAAAATGAAGCAGGCCAGGGAATAAAAGAAGCCCTGCTACAGGGGGTAAGTAATGCGGTGCTGAACCTGAATAAGACAGATGGGTTTTTTGGCAGTGAGATCTATAAGATGTTGTTGCCACCGGATGCGGTGAAGGCAGAAAAAACCCTACGCAATCTTGGCATGGGCGCACAGGTAGATAAAGCCATCTTATCCATCAATCGGGGGGCCGAAGAGGCGGTGGCTTTTGCCAAACCAATCTTTATTGATGCCATCAAAGAAATGACATTGAAGGATGCGCTGGGGATCATAAAAGGGGCAAAAGACGGCGCTACGAATTATTTTAAAGAAAAAACAAAACAAAAGCTGATACTGGCATTTACTCCGTCTGTAAAATCCTCGCTGGAAAAAGTGAACGCCACTAAATACTACGGTGACATTGTTACGACTTATAACAAACTTCCCACCACCTTTAAAAAAATAGATCCCGATCTTACCTCTTACGTAGTAGGAAAAGCAGTGGATGCCCTTTTTGACCAGGTGGCAAAAGAAGAAGCGAATATCCGGGCCAACCCTTTGGCGAGAACATCAGACATTTTGAAGAAAGTGTTTGGTGGTAAGTGATCTTATTCAGGAAAAACACTCCAGAAAAGTAAAACGATCCTCCGCCGCGGATCATTCAGCACATAATCCACTACCTTAACGTTAGGCAGGGCATCACCTTTGCCTTCGGTAACAAACATGACATTCCTTACGCTGCCACCCATAGTAGAGCGGTCCTTTGTATATTTTTTAAAAAGTTCAATAACCGCTTCTGCTCTTCTCCTGGACAATTCTTTATTCAACTCTTTACTATCTGGTGGGGTGCCGCTTAATTTCACTCCTTCTGACAAGGCTTTATATAAACTAGTACCTTCTGCAATAGCAGTACCATCGGCATAACCCTTGGCCGTGATGACCAGTGATAACGGAAAATCGGGATATTTCTGGGTAAAAAGATCGATCTCCCTGGCTGCCGGTTCAAAGAACTTGCCGATCGCATCACTTACGGTAGGTGTAACAGTGTATTTGCCCGGCTCAAACAGCACATCCTGATCCAGTTTTACCACCATATTCCGGTTGATCAGATCATTGATGAAGTTTACTTTATCATTGATCAGTTTTGATGTTTTTTGAGACAGAGTGAGGGCTTTCTTGAGTTTATTCCAGTCGTCTTTCTCTACCACTGTAGTGCCAATAAGTATGGAATTTTGGGCTACCAACTTATCTATTTCAGCCGTGGTAACGCCAATGTACTTTTTAATCCGGTTACTGGCTGTATCATCAATCTCGTTTTGATCTTGCTTGATCTGGCGTTTTGCTTCCAGCTCCTTTAATTTGCGGCTATGCTGTTCCAGTTGGCTGTCAAGCAGGGCCAGTTGCTGCTGGTGAGAAGTGGCTTTTTGCTGTGGTACACAGGAAAAGAATGAAACGGAAAGAATCGTTGCGGTCAGAAGAAAATAAGAAGTGCAGATAGTTCGCATAGAAAAGGTGTTTACAGCCCTTACTAAAGATAAAAAACAATCCGGGTTTCTTCAAGTTTAATGTCTGGAAGAATGTGGACGATCAAATCAACAGGAAAGATTAGTATCTCACCACTTAACCTGATGATTTGTAAGGGCTTGGTTTTTTTCTGACCGCAAGGAATCATTTTTTTTTCAGGTAAAATCAGGCAGTGGCTAAAAGTATTTGCCAGGCTTGTTTTACATGGCCTTCATCAAGCAGTTTTTTGGCGTAGCGGTGCAGTTCATTTTCCATCTCCTCCGGGTTGAGGCTGTAGTATTGAATGATCTGTTTTAGATGATTATCATCAAAAGAAGGGTCAATAACCGGCAATTCATGCACATTGGCCAATTGGCCAAGGTTGTTGCCGGACAGTATCGTGCTGTGCCGGATGGCCGTGGGTAATGCATCAATACCAATTCCCAGCTGGGTATTAGGTTTTTCTACCTGGAAAAGATTGGTTTCGTTCACTACACAGTACCAGTCTCCTCCCAGCCTTGCCACATGGTTTATTTTTCGTTGGTCCAGTTTGTGGTGGGTATCCAGCAGTGAATCATCAATATGCATCTTCAGTACTTCACAAATGACGAGGTTGCCAGCTCCACCTTCTGTACCCAACGGTTTTACTTCAAGCACTTTGCATTCCATCTTTACTTTGCTCTCTTTCACCATAGGTGGTTTTACCAGTGTTGCAGATTCAGGAGTAAAACCAGCTTTTATGAATTCATTTACTTCTTTGGGGAATTCACAACTGGCCAACGATGTTTGCTGCACCATATCGTAGGTCACAATATTAATAACAACTTCAGGTACTTCCAGTACATTCTGCAGAGTGTGTTTCGTGGTGTTGTCTCTTACTCTGCGGGCTGGAGAAAAAACAACAATGGGCGGGTTGGAAGAAAATAAATTGAAAAAACTGAAAGGACTGAGGTTCACATTACCCTCTTTGTCAATAGTAGAGGCAAAGCAAATGGGCCTGGGTGCCACCACATGCTGCAGGTAATATTGCTTTTCGGCGGGCGATAAAGTGCTTAGGTCTAGTACCATATTTATGTTACCGGTTAATAGTTATGGGTTACGGGGCTTAGATTCCAATTAAAATTGGGTTTAAGCAGAAAATAAAACGGTAACTCATACCTTTTTAAGGGACAGTATTGAATAATCAGTTTCTTCAGCTATAATGGTATTGCTCAGCAAGCCCAGCCCTTCGATCTCCATCTCCACCACATCATTAGGTTGCAGCCATTGCTCAGTATAATTGGGGTCATTCAGTTTGCCGGTTCCATTCAACTCTAAAAAGCAGCCGGTACCTACTGTACCACTGCCTATCACATCACCAGGATAAAGATTAACGCCATACGATGCCCGTTCTATTATTTCTGCAAAGGTCCAGTCCATATCCCCCAGGTTGCCATCGCTTACCTGTTTACCATTTACCCGGCATTGCATACGAAGGTTCCAGCTTTTACCGGTATGATTTTCTTTAGCAGGTATTTCGAAAGGCTGCAATTCATCCAGCGTAACAAGCCAGGGCCCTATAACGGTGGAAAAATCTTTTCCTTTAGCGGGCCCAAGGTTCAGCAGCATTTCTTCCATCTGCAATCTTCGGGCACTCATATCATTCATGATCATCAGGCCACCGATATGTGCATCTGCATCAGCAGCTTTAATGTTTCTGCCATGTTTGCAAATAACAACCGCTGCTTCCAGCTCGAAATCCAGTTTTTCAAAATGGTCAGGCATACATTGAATTTCACCAGGTCCCTGGATGCTATGATGATTGGTGAAATAAAAGATTGGGTATTGATCAAATTCTGGAATCATATCCACCTTACGGTTTCTGCGGGCAGCGGCCACATGCTGCCGGAAGGCATACCCATCCCGGCAACTGGTAGGAAAAGGAACTGGCGCCAGCAGCTGTAACTCTTTTATCGGAATCCCCTTATTGCTCGTCCGGGTCCCGTCTTTCAGCAACATTTCACCGGCCTGTGCTATAGGAAAACTATCCTCCCAATAATTCAAAAACATACTCATAGTACCCGGTAGCTCCGGGTGGAGTACCTCCATATCATAAATAAAATCATTGATCAAAATACCCAGTTGTTCATGTTCGTCTTTCAGATAAGTAACTAATTTCATTTCAATAGAATTATGAACCGCTAAGGTAGTTATTTTGCCAGCATATACTTTTGGGGAAAGCAGTCATTTTCAGCAGATTGGCGGGCTGCCGGGGCTTGACTAAAATCAGTTGTAAGGCATAGGCTGCAGATGTCTTCCCCAACCCGGTTTTCTATATCTTTGCCTCATGCAATTCGAAAAAATTCATAATAAAGGACAGGTTCGCTTATTCAAAAGCGATTTCCTGGAAGCACTGACCAAAGCCCATCCCCTGGTTATCTGGGGCATGTACATCCCCATTCTGTCATATATTATTTACCTTGCAGCCACTAAGTACGATTACAGTACCAAAACCATCCTGCTCGTCTTCTTTGGGGGTATGTTCTTCTGGACCTTTTTCGAATACATTGCACATCGTTTTATTTTTCACTGGGTTCCCCAAACACCAAAAGCTACCAAGTTTGTATACACCCTGCATGGCAACCACCACCATTATCCACGGGATAAGCAACGTTTATTTATGCCGCCGGTGCCAAGCTTAATTATCTCCACCACACTTTTCAGTCTCATGTACCTTATCATGGGTACCTATGTATTTATGTTCTTCCCGGGCTTTTTGCTTGGTTACCTTATGTATGGCACTATGCACTATGCCATCCATGCCTGGAACCCGCCTTTCAAATGGATGAAAGGCTTGTGGAGAAACCATCACCTGCATCATTATAAAAACGAACATAACGGATACGGTGTAAGTTCTACCATATGGGACCATGTATTCGGCACTATGTTCGACCTGAAGAAAGAAAAAGAAGATAAAGAGAAAGTGAAAGAATTGATGTTTGAGAAGAAAGAGAAATAACCTCTGTCTCCTAACATAGCACTTCGTCTGATTATTCTTTTTATCACCTTACATGCAGCTATTTTCATGTATCCAGTTTCTCATCAGACAACACAGGGCCCTATTGTACATCAGGAAACTTTATTTAATAATATGCGAATAGCCCAATTTCATCTGCTCCTCGTTTTCATTGCTGTGCTTGCAGGTTGCAACAATAACAAGAAAGAAGAAACTGCCCCGCCTTACCTCTCCGCCAAAGAAGCGGTACAACTGAACCAGGTGGTGTATAAGGGTGATAGCAAAGCGGCATTTGCAAAATTTACACCGGATTATGAAGTTGTTTTTCTGCCAGAAGCCGTTGGCGGTAATTATGCCATCATTGCCAAAAGAAAAGAAACTGAGCAATATGCCTTGGTGATCCGCGGATCTGTAATGAAATTCAGCAATGAAGGTTTTCAGAATTTTATCCTGCAGGATTTCAACATTTTTAAGATAAAAGCCTGGCCCTATGCAGATTCTGTAAAAGAGGCACATATTAGCCTGGGGGCTTATATCGGCTTTCAGAATCTATTACAATTGCGGGATATGGCTACAGGATTAACGATCAAAGAATTCATAGAGCAAAAGATTCCCGGGAATGCAAGTCTCGTTATTACCGGGCATAGCTTAGGAGGAAATCTTGCCTATCCCTTTGCCGGATACCTGAAAAAAGAATTGGCCGCCGGAAAAAATAAATACCTGCAGCTTATCACTTTTGGAGCGCCGGCTGCTGGTAATGCGGCCTTTGTAAAAGACATGGAAGGGAAATTTCCTGATGCAGAACGCTATGCCGCCAGCATGGATATTGCAGTCGTGTTTCCGGATGTAAAGAAAATTGGCGACCTGGCGAAAATAACCGGATTGGACAGTGTACTGCAATTAGGCAGCCTGAATATCAATGGTATCGGTACAGAGTTGAATGCCAACAGTCTGCTAAATATTGGCGGAGAGATACTGAAAAGAACGGGAGTGATCAACGAATCAAATGAATATGTACAAAGCAGCAAACACCTGCGGCTGCTAACAAATAAAGACGACTCACTTCTTACAAACACATTATCTGCAGAGGCCATGTTCGACAGGGCCTATTTCTTTCATAGAATAGATGCCTACGCTGAATTGCTGGGTGGTAAAGCATTGGAGGATTAAAAAAAATCACCATTTTTCTTCATCAGGAATATTATCATCAGCCGGAAATTCATTCCGGCTGCGAATTTTCTGCTCTTGTCTTTCGATGATCAGTTCGGCGATAAGTCCAGCAGCGTCCTCTCCCTCTTTTTGCTGCAGCAGACCTCTCATTTTTTTTTCATCTACATCAATTCGGTAGAGATAATATACCAGCTTTTCAAAATTATGATTGATAAGATGATTGACATAAGCGGAGAGTTGTTCCTTTAATTCTTCCCTGGAAATGGAAGCGGGTAAACTGATTTCGAGCGACTGGTTAATATCAGGTATCAGGTCAGTATGCATCAGTAGCTAGAATTTTTCCATTACCCCAAGACCAAATAAGGCAAAGTCATATTTCACCGGGTCTTGCGGATCCAAAGTTCGCAGATAAATGGTTAGTTCCAATGCAGCCTCCCAGTCGGTCTGTTTTCGTTGCAGAATGTTCAGCCGTTTCGCTACCCTGGCCACATGCAGGTCTATCGGGCAAATAAGTGCTGCGGGAGCTATCTTTTTCCAGATGCCAAAATCAACTCCTCTGTTGTCCTGCCGCACCATCCAACGTAAAAACATATTCAGCCGTTTACAGCTTGATCTTCTTTCTGGTGTGGCAATATGCTTTTTTGTTCTGCCGGGAACATATTCTAAAGAGAAAAAGTAATGGTGAAAGCCGGTAAGCATTTCTTCCACTGTTTGTCCATGCCGGGTAAAAGCAGTTTCAAGGCTTTTATGTTTTGAATAATGCTTACGGAAAAACTCAATGAAATATAAAAGATCGGTAGTATTAAAGGTGCGGTGTTTAAATAAGGTCAGCCGCTTCAGATCGGCCGGTTGATGCTGTATGCAAAACTCATACGGCGCATTGTCCAGCAACTGCATCAGTTCTTTTGCCTTATTAATAATGGTGGTTCGGTTGCCCCAGGCAAAAACAGCCGCAAAGAAGCCGGCTATTTCAATATCCTGTTTTTTTGAGAATAAATGCGGGATAGAAATAGGATCGTCCTTAATGAAGGAAGGTTGATTATATAAATCAACCTTCTTATCTAAAAAATCTTTTAACAGGTCTCCTTTCATCAGCCAATTGCTTTTTGCAGGTCTTCCACCAGGTCTCCGGCATCCTCAATGCCAACACTCAGCCTGATCAATGAATCGCTCAACCCGTTTTTAATACGTTCTGCCCTGGGAATAGAAGCATGCGTCATACTGGCCGGATGATTGATCAGTGATTCTACACCACCAAGACTTTCTGCCAATGAAAATAAATGAGTGGATGACAAAACCCGTTTAGCCTCGTCCACACTGTCATTTTTTAATTCAAATGATATCATGCCACCAAAGTCTTTCATTTGTGCTTTTGCCACGGTATGGCCAGGATGGTCTTCAAAACCTGGCCAGTACACTTTACCTACTTTAGGATGATTACGCAGCCAGTTAGCGATTATCCTTCCATTTTCACAATGGGCCTTCATCCGGATGCCTAATGTTTTTATACCTCTTAGTACCAGAAAGCAATCCATCGGGCCAGGAACAGCGCCGCAGCTTTTTTGTAAAAAGTATAATTTTTCCCGCAGCTCTTTATCATTCATCATCAGGACGCCTTGTATTACATCACTGTGCCCACCGAGATATTTAGTAGCAGAGTGCATCACAATATCAGCACCCAGGTCCAACGGATTTTGCAGTGCGGGTGAGGCAAAAGTATTATCTACAGCCAGCAGAATATTCTTTGGTTTTGCAATAGCTGCCACCGCAGATATATCTGTAATGTTCATCAATGGATTGGTAGGTGTTTCAATCCAGAAAAGCTTTGTTTTATCCGTTACTGCATTGCTGATATTGCTGGCATTGGTCGTATCAACATAAATGAATTTAATACCAAATTTCTCAAACACTTTGGTAAACAGCCGGTACGATCCTCCGTACATATCATTGCCGCAGATCACTTCATC
Source organism: Bacteroides fragilis (assembly GCA_943372905.1). Classification (GTDB taxonomy): domain Bacteria; phylum Bacteroidota; class Bacteroidia; order Chitinophagales; family Chitinophagaceae; genus JJ008. Next base: position 19,382 of record CALSAT010000004.1, read on the forward strand.
GCCGGGTGCCAGTAATTTTATCACAGCATCGGTTGCAGCTACGCCGCTGCTGAAAGCCAGTGCATACTGCGCATTTTCAATCACCGCATACGCATCCTCCAATGCTTTTCGGGTGGGATTCTGGCTGCGGGCATATTCGTACCCCTTGTTTACGGCCGGGGCTTCCTGCACATAGGTACTGGTTTGATAGATCGGGGTCATAATAGCGCCGGTGCTTGGATCAGGTGTCATGCCTGCATGAATGTACTTTGTAGCTGCTTTCATTTTTTGTCTTATTAGTTGAGCTGGAAATGCAAAGATGCCGAAATACGGTTACTTAAAGAGCATGGCAGCAGACAAATACCGCCAATCGAAATTATCTGCTTCGTGAGCTGATAAAGGAGTGATTGATTTATTTAGTATTGCCGGCTTGAGTACCTTTTCATTTACCAGTTTATTTTTAGCCTCCCGGATGGCTTCCTGTACTGGTACAGTTTGCATCCAGCTTTTTTGCGGGGGTTCAAAGCCAACCTTATCCCGGCGCCAGGTGATCATATCAGGCAGCTTGTTTTTCATGGTTTCCCGCAGCAGCCATTTGGTCCGTCCATTGCGGATCTTAAAATGAGCTGGCAGGGCAAAAATAAACTCCACTAATTCATGAGAAAGAAAAGGTAATCTAACTTCCCGGCCATGCGCCATCGAATTTCTGTCAGCATACCGTAGTAATTCTTCCAGCCCGTGTGTGCGGGTATTAAAATATAGTACCCCGTTCAGGTCAAAATGCTCCGGCGGCGTATAATAGGCTTTCTTGCTTTGCAACCGAACAAAGTCTTTGTCCAGGTCTTCGTGCCGGATAGCTTTTAACAGGTATTGCCTTTCCATGACAATACTGGCAAACGAAGGGAAATAAGCAGCGATTTTATTTTTATAAGTAAACGATTCTGCAATACCGAGTTCTTTTGCTGCAGTAAGCTCCTTGCTTTTCCGGAGTTTCCTGTTACGGAATAATTCCTGCCAATACCATTTGTAATACTTATGATAACCGGCCAGTGTTTCATCGGCACCCTGCCCGTCCAGTAACACTTTCACATTATTTTCCTTGGCCAAAGCAAAAACCTTGTATTGTGCAAAAATACTGGCAGAGCCAAATGGCTCTTCCTGGTGATGGCAAAGATTTTCCCAATCGCTGATTAATTCTTCTGACGTTATACTGGTAGTGAATTGTTGCAACTTGAATTGGTCAGCCACTTGCTTGGCAAAAACTGTTTCATCTTTTTCAAAACCGGGAAAGATAGCCGTGAAACATTTATGACTATCATTGTCAGATTGCAATGCATGGCTCAATGCTGCAATAGCAGAACTGTCAAGACCGCCACTCAGGGAAGTGCCCAGTGGCACATCGCTCCTCGATCTTCTTTTTACAGCTGTGGTGAGTAAGTGCGAAAACTCTTCAATAGCGGTTTGGTCTGATATGTTTTTATCCTGAATTGCCAGGTCAATATCCCAGTATTGCTGTATGGAAAATTGAAAATAGAGGAAGGAGAATTTCAGGAAGGAAGCGGCAGGAAGCTTATAAATATTTTCATAAAAGGTCTCGTCCGGATGTGAAGGGTTATCGGTATATCCAATCGTAATGTAGTTAAACAGCATTTTTTGATTGGGGATCTTCTCAATACCGGCTGCCCATAGTGCTTTCATTTCTGAAGCAAATAGAAAATGCCGCCCGTCAAAGAAGTAAAAGAATGGTTTTTCCCCAAAACGGTCCCTTGCAGCAAAGAGTTCTTTTTCTTTTTCATCCCAAATGGCGAAAGCAAACATACCATCAAAATGCTCCACGCATTCATCTTTCCAGTAATCATACGCTGCTGCTATTACCTCAGTGTCTGTTTGAGACTGAAAAGAATATCCCTTTTTCCTGAGGTCTTCTTTAAGCTCAATATAGTTATAGATCTCTCCGTTGTGTACGATGGTATAACGGTCCCGGTAATGCATAGGCTGATTACCTGCTTCGCTGATATCGATAATAGAAAGACGGCGATGACCAAGCAGTATATTGCCTGTTTCATTTTGCCAGGTACCCTCTCCGTCCGGGCCACGGTGAATAAGGGCATCCGTCATTTTTTTCAGGTGCTCTTTGTTATATCCGGATGGATTTGATTGTATAATGGCAGCGATACCACACATAGTATGTAAATATCACAATAATAAACCCCAAAAACCAAAAAAGGGGACTTGGCAGGATAAAATCAGAAGGAAAGGGGTAACCTTACTTCCACATCATCCCAGGCCATTAACAGCTCAGCACCCGCATCTTTTTTTAGGAATATCATAGTAAAAAATTCCAGTGTATTCTTGGTTATCGATACAGGCACGGTAAACCGGGCAACATCTTTGGAAATATCCGGCTCCAGGCCCCAGGTATCAATATTTGAATTGATTACCACTGTCCAGTTATCTTTATGCGGTATGCAATACATACTGTAGCGGCCTGCTTTTATTTTTTTATCCTGTATGGTGGCATCACTGAAGAGTTCCAGTTCTGTTGCTTCATTGGCCCCAAGTCTCCAGGGCTCTTCATATTTCAGCACTTCATGAAAAATATGGCGGCCCTGTAAATGCGGCCGGCTATATATAGCTCTGGCTAAGGGTTGTGTGCTGATGGCCTTTGACATTTTTAGTTTTGGATAATCTGCAGGATAATAAGCCATATCCATGGGAGATACATCTACACCGGCATAAGGATTTACGGTTGGCCTGTCAGGCTTTGAAGGTGTCACACTGTCTGCGGTATTGTTCTTTGAGGCTGGAACAGTATTATTTCCCTTTTTATCATTACAGGAAAAAAAACTGCAGGCAATAAGCAGAGACAATAATAAAGATTTCATACTAAGCTGTCATTAGAAGGTAATGGATAATGTGGCTTTAATGGTTTCCCATCCTATTACCAGGTTAAAGCCGTCGGCCGTTTTTTCGAAGGCCATTGATAATGATTCAATGACTGTATCTGTTTTTTGCAGAGATGCAGTAGCTCTTACCACATCTTTTTTGGCATCATACTTAAAAGATCCCCAGGTATCGGTGTCTTTGTTCAGGATAATGGTCCAGGATTTTTCAGTAGCAATAGCATATAAAGTATAGCGGCCTTTGTTTATTTTCTTTCCGCCAATCCGTACGCTTTTAAAGAACTCAATTTCGGTGGCTTCATTGGCGCCCAACCTCCAGACTTCGCCATACTTTACCAGGCCTCCAAAAATGGGCCTGCCTGCCTTCTGCGGCCGACTATAAACCACCCTTGCTGCGAGCGGCTCGGTAATTTTATCCTGGATCTTTAGTACGGGGTAATTGGCCGGATAATAACTCATGTCCATCGGCGACTTATCTACTGGCGGCAGGGAAGTGTTCTGCCCAAGTAAACAAATAAAGAATAGTTGAGATATTGCCAGCAGGCCAATGATTTTTCGCATAAAAAGAAGTATTTACAAATGTAAAACGATTTGTTTGTTCAGGAGTTACCAATTATAAACCGGCTTTCTCATCATTTAGCAAATCGTTGAACTTTTCCCGGATGAAAGGTTTAACATCTGCCCAGAAGTGATGATAACAGGCTTGCAAAAGTTGGTAATGCTGTTCAAAAAGTTGATAAGCCGGACCGCTATCCGATAAATAAGCAGCTCTCCTCACTACTCCGCCCAGGCTTTTTTCGATGCCCCAACGGGTACGGTAATTGTAAAGCCAGTTATGCTCCTTCATATAAGGAAACATGCGGGCAAAAAGGTCAGGCATCCATTCTGTTTTATCATCCATTTCTGTATATACCTGTTGGGAAAACTGCAGTAAAGTGTTTTCAGTAAATTCAGCCGTGTCGGTGGCAAGGAAATGATCATAAACCACATCTATAAAAGCACCGCTGTATAGTCTGTAAACAGGACGAAACACTTCCTTTGCTTCCCGGGTAGCTTCGTGGCTGTCCGTAAAAGTATCAATAGCCCGGTGCAGGTCAATGCCTTTTTGAATTGCACTGGGATAATCAAACTTCTTTTTACCCTTTACAAAATCACTGATCATATTGCCCACCAGGATATCAGGGTGATTAAAAGAGAGATATGCGTGGGCCAGGTAGTTGATAGATGAACTGATTTTTGTAGCTGTAAATTACTTTATATTTTTCAGCAACCAATTGCTGATGAACTCCAGTGCAATGGGCGAGAAAGTCTCTGTGAGTTGCCCGTATTCTTCCAGGGTGCATTTTTTGCAGGTCTGAAATAAATGATTCATATTGGGTAGTTCCTTTACATCATATTTTTTGGAAGAACTGTTTTTTAAAGCTCTTTCAATCCCGGCCAGGTTTTGACTGGAAATGACCTGGATATCCTTTTCGCCATTTAATGCCAGTACTTTACACTTTAACTGCTCAAGGTAAGGACCGGGATCAAATTGTAGAAAATACCTGAACCAGGGAGACCTGAATTCTTTCACCATTTCAGTAATATAAGCATTACGCTTAGCCGAGGTTTCAAACTCCAGTTCTTTCAGCACATCATTACTTTTTGTATGTACCCAGTTTTCAGTGATCATGGCTGCATTTGCAAAGGCTTGTGCACTATCAGGAGCATTGTATATGGCAGTGGCAACACGCATAAATAAGGGCTTGATAGACTCCGTGGTTTCTTTACTTGCGCCGCTTGCTTTTGCAATAG
>CALSAT010000005.1:0-23214 GCA_943372905.1 Bacteroides fragilis
AAATGGGAGAGGCCCACATCCTGTATCACATCCTTTGCACCGATCACCAGTTTTACCGGCTTGTTTACCACGAGGTGCATCTCCTGTTCCATAAAAATATCATCGTGATTTGCAGGGTCATCCCACAACTGACCGGCGGGGTTACCTCCGGCAGGATCTACATTCTTAAAGTATTTTTTTCCTAAAATGCCGTCTTTGCCCGGATAGCGGAATTCCCAGCCAAACTGTTTACCCACCACTTCTACCACCATAGAATTTTTTGGTGCATCCCCGGTGATCTTGAACCAATAAAAGATACCAAAACCAACCAGGATAGTAAGGGCAATTGCCGGGATTACCGTCCAGATCATTTCCAGCTTATTATTATGTGGATAGTAATATGCCTTCCTTTTATCAGACTCCTGGTATTTGTAAGAGAACCAGAAAAGAGCAATTTGAGTAATGAGGAATACAATAAATGTAAGTGCAAGGGTAATGTACAGCATCCTGTCCACCAGTATTCCATGATCAGAGGCTGGTGCTCCCAGTATCTTTCCTTTCAGTTTCTGGTTACAATAATAAACGCCTATAAGGCCAATAATAAGGAAGGCGAGCAATAAAAACCCATTGATCCGGTTGGTTTGCTTGCGGGCCCTTTCTTCACCCCTCAATACGGCTACATATTCACTGGCTTTGGCTATCTGAAAAGTGATCAGGAAACCCAGCGCTAAAATTGCAACGATGAACAATGTTTGCATAATCTATTTTCTAAATTCCAAATAATAAAAATTTCAACACTTTCAAACTCAGGTATGCTCTTCAAACTAAAAACCCTTACACCTAAAACTTTTAAACACCTCGGCTTCTTATGTATGGTGAATCACACTCTCTTTAACAAAAGGATGGTTCTTGGCCAACAGCGGGGCCTTACTCAGGGCCTTACCCGTCACATACATGATCAGGCCAACAAATCCGAGTGCGATCGCCATATCCCACAACATCATCGGCACATGTGTCTCTTCTGACTTAGGATCGGTCATCGGACCAGGAAATACCATTTGGTAAATATCCATCCAGTGACCAAAGATGATCAGCACGGCCATAAAAGTGAGGATCGTATAATTCCTCTTTGACCCCCTTCTCATTAATATCAGCAACGGAGCAATAAAATTGATGATGAACATGAACCAAAACACTCCGCTGTATGGACCATAAGCCCTCGACTTAAAGTAAGTTGTTTCCTCTGGAATGTTCGCATACCAGATAAGCATGAACTGGGAAAACCACAGGTAAGTCCAGAACACGGAAAACGCAAACATGAACTTGCCGATATCATGCACATGCTCCTGGTTGGTATACTCCAGGTATCCTTTATTTTTCAAATACACTACAAACAAAGCAATGAGCGACATACCTGCCACAAACGTACTGGCGAATGTGTACCAGCTATACATGGTGCTGTACCAGTGTGCATCAATACTCATCAGCCAGAGCCAGGGGATAGAAGACATCACGGTAAGTGCGAACACTACTATGTATAACGCCGCCCAAACAGTATTGTTCCAGATATATTTTTTTCTTTCCGCAATGGTCGCCAGTGGTTTGTCATCCAGGCTGCGGGACAATTTCCTCATTTTCCAGCCCAGCAATGACCATCCCACTACAGTCAATACGGTCATTACAGCAAAGAAATTCTTATTTAAAAACCCTTTCTTGAAGTTCAATATTTTATCATGCTCCACATGCTTGGCATCCGTCCAGTGAAAAATTGTATGGTTGCTTCCAAAAGCAATGGCCAGAAGTATAGCCAGGGCAATAACACCTATTACCGGCACCACAGCGGAGATCGCTTCCGGTACCCGGCGAAAAGCCATTTGCCAGCCGCCCCAGGCCAGTGTGGTGGCGCAGATAAAGAACATCGAAGCATTTACCACCAATAAGAAATAAACGCTGTTTTGTAACAGGCTGGCCCAAAAACGGGCATCGGCAACAGCCTTTTCTTCGGGGGTTCCCTTTCCGCCATGAGTAGTGAAATACAAACCGGCAATAGCTACAATACCCAACAACATCAGGGCGATTGATATCGTGTTGTATCGCTTGCTAACTACAAATTTTTCTTTTATTGACATCAGTGTTCTTTTATGAAATTCCTAAATAACCGGTCTCTGCCGGAATCACTTTCCTGCTTTTACAGCTGCCGTATCCATTTTGGGAGCTGCTGCTTTTGCGCTGTCAGCAGTGGCCGCACCACCACCCTGCTTCTTTTTAATATAAGCGATCACTCCCCAACGGTCATGCACATTCAGTTGTGAAGCATAACTTCCCATTGTATTCTTACCATAGGTTACGGAATGGTACATCGTTCCTTCTGTCATCTTCTTCATATCATCCGCCATAAAGCTTTTAGGTGCTGCGGGAAAAGGTCCGGCCCCGTCTTTCCATAAGGGACCATTACCATCCAGTTTGGCCCCATGGCAAACCCCACAATAGATTAGGTATTTTCTTTCTGCTTCTACCATATCGATACTGTCTGGATTCAGTGGGTTTTTTACATTGGAAGAGTTTGCATACCCGGCCGAATCATTAGCATAGGGATAGGTAAACAGCATTTCGCCGCGGGCCATTGTTCCATTCACCGGCATAGCCGTATAGTTAATGCCTTTAGCTTTCAGGTTCTCGGTGCTGGCATAGGTTTCATAAGCACGGCTGTAAGCCATATCCGGCATATAAACCCGCCCGGGATTCCTGCGGGGACCACCGCAACTTACGACCAGCAAAACCAGTGCTGCCAAACCTGCTATACTCCAAAAATTTTTCATCGTCATTTATTTAAATCCCAAATATTAAATTCCAATTCCCACTGTGCCGGATAAAGGCTTAATGGGCCGCCTCCACTTCTGCTTTCTTTTCAAACCGCTTAGTGTCTTTGTCGTACCGGCCCAGCCACCAGCCTGTTTCTTTATACTGTACCTGCACATTGGTAGCGCCAATGCTTTGCAGGAAACTCATTGCTTCTGCTTCATTTGTTTTATCAGTACACTCCAGCGCCATTACAAATGTGTCATCTGTGGAGCGGGGATTGAAATGGTCTTTCTTTACAAAAGGGGCCAACTGGCACAGGTAACAAAAAGTAAGCACCATGCCTACTGCAGCAAACAATACCGTTAACTCAAACGTAATAGGTATCCATGCCGGTAATGCAAAGAATGGTTTGCCACCAAAATTGAGCTTCCAGTCAATCGTCAATGCCCACGTTATAAATCCAACGGCCGTAGCAGTACCAGTAATGCCATATATAAAACCGGCAGTGTGCAGGCTGGTATCTCTAAGGCCCATAGCTTTATCCAATCCATGGATTGGAAACGGTGTAAACACATCATGGATCTTGTACCCGGCACGGCGTGTCTTTTTTACGGCAGGAAATAATACTGCCTCATCATAAAAACAGCCTGTTACAAATTTTTTTACACTCATATTTTATAAAATTCCAAATAAAAAATTCCTGTTCCCTCTTATCTTAATTATTTAGTGATCATGTTCTTGTTCATGTGCAAATCCTTCTGTATCCTTCTTCTCTATATCTTCCATTTTCTCTTTGTAATTCTCGCCACTCCGTTTCAATATATGTTTGATCTCCGCTATTGCAATTACCGGGAAGAATTTGGAGAAAAGGAAATAACAGGTGAAGAACAAACCAAAGGTTCCCAGGTAGAATCCAACCTCCCAAATGGTAGGGGTGTAATACGTACTCCAAGCGCTGGGCAGGTAGTCACGGTATACTGAGGTTACAATAATCACAAACCGTTCGAACCACATACCAATATTTACCAGTATAGACATGAAGAAAGTAACGAACAGGTTCCTTCTCATTTTCCTGAACCAGAATATCTGTGGTGATAATACATTACAACCCATCATCAGCCAGTAGCTCCATCCGTAAGGGCTGTTCAGGTTCAGCCTGTTTTCAAAGAAAGCAAAATTCTCATACTCTACGGCCGAATACCAGGCCATGAACAGCTCAGTCAGGTAAGCAATACCCACGATAGACCCCGTAAGTACGATCACCTTATTCATTACCTCAATATGCTCAATTGTAATATAGTCTTCCAGTCCCAGCACTTTTCTCGTTACTACCAACAGGGTTTGCACCATTGCAAATCCGGAGAAGATGGCTCCTGCCACGAAGTAAGGGGGAAAGATGGTGGTGTGCCAGCCCGGTACTACCGAAGTGGCAAAGTCGAAGGATACGATTGTGTGCACAGACAATACCAGCGGGGTACTTAAACCTGCCAGTACTAATGAAAGTGCTTCATGACGTTGCCAGTGTTTTGTAGAACCTGTCCAGCCAAAGGCGGCCACACCATAAAACATTTTAGCCCATTTCTTCTTTGCCCTGTCACGCAGGGTGGCCAGGTCAGGCAACAAACCAGAATACCAGAATAATAAAGAAACGGTGAAATAAGTTGATATCGCAAATACGTCCCACAACAGGGGTGAGTTAAAGTTTACCCACAGCGGACCTCTTGTGTTTGGATAAGGCAATACAAAAAAGGCGTTCCACACACGGCCCATGTGCCAGATGGGAAACTGGCCCGCACACATTACCGCAAAGATCGTCATCGCTTCTGCCGCCCGGTTCACACCTGTTCTCCATCCCTGGCGGAACAGTAATAAGATCGCAGAGATCAGCGTTCCGGCGTGACCAATACCTACCCACCATACGAAGTTGGTGATGTCCCATCCCCAACCCACGGTCTTGTTAAGGTTCCACTGGCCTGTACCATAGATCACCTCCATTGTAACGGAGATAATACCAAAGATGAGCAAGGCCACGGAAATGAGAAATCCTATCCACCAGAGTTTGGAGGGCTTGGCTTCCACCGGACGGCAAATGTCTTCCGTAACCTGGTGGTAATCCTTATCGCCATCCACCAGTGGTGGTCTTACCTGTGATTCGTACCTGAGTAATGACATAATTGATTATAAAAAATTCCAAAAAATAAATTCCTCAACGAGTTCTTCGAACAAATCCCAAATTCAACTTCACAGTATCTAAAAACCTTTTTTTTTGTTTGTCAGCGTTCTGTTCTTTGGGCATTGCCTGTTGGGGCGCTCCGTTCATCGTCCCGTTCGCTGCTCATCTTTTTTGAGAGCAGTGTTTAATGTCCAGCTTCCGCAGCTTTCGGTGCAGATGGCAATGTGCTGTCTGCCTTATGTCCGTCTTCTGTTTTGTGTCCACCCTCTGCCTTATGCTCGTCTTCATGGGCCGTTCCGCCATGCTCACCGCCCCAGTAATGATCTTCTTCAGTCGTATTGCGGATCTTGGCCAGATAGCTGATATTGGGCAACACATGCAATTGCTCCAGTACATGAAAGCTTCGCTGCTTATTCTCTTCACGGGTCTTTGTTAGCTGACTGTCTTTATCATGGGCATTTCCGAATACGATCGCATTAGAAGGGCAAGCCGTCTGGCAAGCTGTCTTCGCATCACCATCCTTCAGCGGGCGGTTATCTTTTTTAGCATCCAGTTTCGCTGCCTGTAATTTCTGTACACAGAAAGAACATTTTTCGATCACCCCTCTTGAACGTACCGTTACATCAGGATTCAGTACCATGCGGGTAAGGTCATCATTCATTTGCTCTATCACACTATCCAGTTTACCTACCAGTTTCTGGTCACGGTTATTGGGGAAGCTGTCAGCTCCTGTATAATCGGCCCAGTTGAAACGACGTACTTTGAAAGGACAGTTATTGGCGCAATATCTTGTACCGATACAACGGTTGTAGGTCATCTGGTTCAATCCCTCTGCACTGTGGTTGGTGGCTGCTACCGGGCAAACGTTCTCACAGGGAGCGTTATCGCAGTGCTGACACAGCATCGGCTGGAACACCACCCCTTTCAGATCGTCCGGATTCTTTTCATCTGATACAAAATAGCGGTCGATACGCAGCCAGTGCATATCATGGAAACGAAGCACTTCACTCTTACCTACTACCGGTACGTTATTCTCCGCATGACAGGCCACTACACAAGCGCCGCAACCAAAGCAGGCATTCATATCGATGCTCATACCCCACTTGATGCCGGGCTGCTCATGCTGTGGATATAAAGTAGCTTGCTTAAAATCTCCGTTAGCGTTCTTGTAAAAGGCATCCCGCAACTCGTTACTGAATTCAGGGATCACATTTGGCCTTGCTTTAAAGGCGGCCAGCGTAGTTTCTCTTACTACCTCCTCACGATGTTCGTAAGAATTATGTTTTTGAGTTTGAGCGATCTTATAAGACTCATGCAGGTTGGTGGCGGTGGCGCCTGTGGCATGATAGTCTACCGTAGTACCATTGAAAGAAGCTAACGGGTACACATTCACTCCCACTCCGGCAGCGGTTACACCCAGTGCCTCATTTCTACCATAGCCTACTGCCACCCCGATGGTATCAGCTTGCATACCAGGGAAAACAAGTACTGGTAATTTGATCTTGTTCTTGCCAACTGTTAATTCAATCGTTGGCTTTTGCGGATAATATTCATAGTCATTATCTAATTTGATCCCCAGCTCTTTGGCTTTGGAAATGGAGATCAGCGCATAGTTGTCCCAGGTGGCCTTAGAAACCGGGTCAGGCAATTCCTGCAACCAGGGGTTGCCTGCCTGTGAACCAGTGCCGATAGATACTTTTTGATAAAGCACCACTTCTGCTCCGCTGGCTTTTTTGTAGCCGGCGATAGCTGCTGCCGCTTCGGCCACACCACCCCCGACATAAGATCCGGTAGACGGTGCAGATGGTGTTTCAGAAATGCCATCCTGCAATGCTTTATTAAAGGCCATATCAGACCCCAGCTTGCTGGTCCAGTAGGCTTTGAAATAGGTTTCGTAGTCAGTATTGTTACCGCTCCATTTCAACAAAGAGGTTTGATAAGGGCGGGTTTTGAATAAAGGATAAATAGTAGGCTGAAGAAAGCTTACATAACCGGTCTTTGCTTCTGCATCGCCCCAGCTTTCCAGGTAATGATGAGTAGGAATAATGTATTCACACAATTCAGTGGTCTCATCCATCTTTTCATTGAAGGAAACCTTCACTTTAACTTTGTCCAGCGCTTTACCAAAACGAGATTCCCATTTAAGCTTTTTGGTCTCTTTGTCTTCAACATATTGACCTTCATAGTGAGTATAAACCGGATTTGCGCCATGGATCATCAATGTGCCAACCGAACCGGCTTCCATATCTGCCAGAAATTGGTTGAATTCACTGTCGATACCCTGGCGGTAATTCACTGGTTTGCTCCAGTCAATGGTTTTGCCATAGGCGCCAATTGCATTATTGATCGCATTTACTATTACCTGTACATTTTTGTCGTTGCTGCCACAAACCACTACTGCTTCGCCGTTTGCTTCTTTCAAAGCCTTAGCAGCGCTTTCAATACCTGCTTTCAGTTTTGCATCAGTCACAGATGATGAAACGCCGGCCACTCCTACTGCTGTTGCCAGTGCTAAAGCAACAGTGCCAGTTTCAGACGGACGATGAGTGTATCTTTCATCGGCATTAGAACCAGTCATGCTGAGGTGGCCTTCAAAATGAAAGTGTTTGCTCATGGAAGGGTTCTTCTCATCTATCTTACGCCCTTTGGAGTAGCCTTTGGCAAATTCAACCGGGCTGAGCCAGGTGCCAAGAAAATCAGCACCAAGGCTTACGATCACTTTGGCTGCGCCAAAATCATAAGAAGGTATTTTTCTGCCAAAACCGCTGGCTTCGTTGGCCAGCAGCATACCGCTGTAAGAAACAGCATCATATTGCACATGCCTTAAATTAGCAAACTTGGCAATGATCTCTTTGGTAGAGGGGGAAACAATAGAATTGGTAAGTAACACTATGGACCCGCCTGCTGCTGCAATGGCTTTTCCCACCATATCATCAAATGCTTCAAAGGTGGGCACCTCTTCGAATTTCACTTCCTTATCTTTTACCATGCGATGCAGGGGGAACTTGGCCCGGTACATATCGTACAGGTCCAGCACAGAAGCCTGTGAACGGGCTGTGGTACCGCCGCCGGTAAAGGCCAGGTCATTCCCTTCTATCTTAATAGGACGGCCGTCTCTTACTTTCGCTACCACCGGAATCACATCTCCATCCTGCACATAGGTTGTAGCATAATATTTTGCCACACCGGGAACGAGGTTCTCGGGTTTATTAGCATAAGGGATGGCTTTGCGTACGGGTACCTTGCAACTGGCCGCCAAGGTGGCAGCAGCCGTGCTGAAACCAAGATATTTTAAAAAATCCCTGCGGGGAGCTTTCGCATCAATCAATCCTTTATCATCAAACCCTTCAAAAGGCAGTTCTTCCTGGAACTCATCCTGGGATTGCTGCTTGTAATTTTCCGGGTCATTCACCTCTCCGAAACTTTGCCAGTACTTGTTACTCATAATACTTATTAATGTGCTGATTTGCTAATTCGATAATTTGCTAACTCACTCTCTCCACACTAACCGCTACGGCATTATCACATTGGCTTATTAGCTAATTGATTTTAATAGTGACATTTCTGACATTCCAGGCCACCGATATCCTGTACCCGAACGCTATCCATTCTCACCAGCTTCATGAGGCTGTCTATTTTGAATTTCTTCTCTTTTGCATTCAGTGTGGTATTGCCCTTGATAGCGGCAAGCTCACTGGTCTTCAAGTCATTATGAAACTTTTCGTAAATGCTGTAGAATTTGTTACCGGTGCTGTCATAGTTGAAGTCCACCTTCGTTTCCCTGTGACAGTTCACACACCAGCCCATACTCAGTTCAGACGCCTGTTTTACTTCGTCCATTTGGGTGATTTCGCCGTGGCAGCTTTGGCACTGCACTTTGCCGGTTTTCACATGCTGCGAGTGGTTAAAGTAAACATGATCAGGCAGGTTGTGAATCTTTACCCATTCAATTGGTTTGGCTTTAGACGGATCCCATGCAGCCGCATTTTTGGGGTCAAAGCCTGCGTATTTATATAATTTCTCTATCTCGGCTGTTCCGTTTATCTCGTCACCGTTCTCGTCGTAGAGTTTAGGCCCTTTTTCGTAAGCATTGATAGCTTTATGGCAGTTCATACACACATTCACCGAAGGGATGGTGGCATGCTTGCTTTCAGTAACAGAACTGTGGCAGTACTGGCAATTGATCTGGTTGATACCGGCATGCACTTTATGGGAATAATATATAGGTTGCACCGGCTGGTAGTCTTTCTGACGACCGAGCCCTATAGCACCTTTGGCCACTAAATAACCACCTATTACAAAGAATACGATGGCTGCCATGGCTATATAGGCCTTGTTTTTGTAAAAAGGAACGGGATCGGGGCGGGAAATACCTTCTGCATCATCACTCATTTTCTTCAGGTTGCTGTTCACCTGCATCAATATAAGGGCGATAATACCGAGAATAAGAGAGATGACACCGAATATAACGGCGTTGGAGTTGCCTTTTTCCGGAGCTACATTTCCGCCACCTTGGGGGTCAACTACTACCGGTTTCCATTCCCTTATATATTTTAATATTGCGTCAATCTCAGCATCAGTAATAGAACCTTCAAAAGCTGTCATTGCCGAGGCAGCATAACTCTGAACCTTAACTGCCTGTGGGTATCCGGCAGCTACTGCTTTTGCCCAGTTTTTTATCCAGACCTTTATCTGATCTGTATTTTGCCATCTTTCTTCTAACCCCTCAAGGTTTGGGCCTGTCATATCTTTTCCCATAGCATGACAACTGGCACATTTGCCCATAAATAAGGCTTTGCCATCCTGGGCCGAAACATTTACAATGGAAAAAACAAAGAATGAAAGAAATAGAAGCGTCAGTCTTTGGCCGATGGGTTTACAAGGAATCATAGACACAGTTGATCTAAAAAAATGTGGATAAATACCGTTATTCAGCCGCAAAAATAAGTCAGGAACTTAACAAAAAGCCATCCTCTTTAACTTTTTTTTAATCCGCTACCAGCCTGCATTTCAGCGGATTTATAGCTGTTTTTCCTGATCCGCTAATGTTGTTTGTCATAAATTGGTCAACATCATGATAAAGTTCAACAGATGTGAAAAATAGCATCCTTCATGAACGTTTTTTCCGCACTTTTGCCGCGATGTTTGAAAAGCTCCAGAAAAAATGGAAAGTAAATGGTCTGCAACTGACCCTTATACTTTGCACTTTTGCTATCGGCGGCAGCCTTACGGGCTATACCGGCCGCAAACTAATGCCCCTGCTTGGCATCGGGCCCAACTGGCTTTGGATCATCGTTTATATCATACTTATCACCCTCATCTGGCCGGTTGCAGTGTTGCTCATCAGCATACCTTTCGGACAGTTTCGTTTTTTTACCAGCTACCTGAAAAAAATTGGTAAAAGAATGGGACTGGCAGGAAGTACAAAGGTGGAAGTCAGCCATCATCATTCAGGAAGTTCTGTTTTCAGGATCGCCGTTTTTGCATCGGGAAACGGTAGTAATGCTCAGCAGATCATTGATCGTTTTAATCATAATAATACTTCTAAAGCCAAAGTTGCCCTGATCGTTTACAACAACCCAAAGGCAGGAGTTATTAATATCGCCAGGCAAGAGAATATCCCCGTTCTGTTCTTGGATAAAGAACAATTTTTGCATGGTAATGGCTACGTTGATGAATTAAAAGCTGCCGGTATTCGTTTCATTGTGCTGGCAGGTTTTTTATGGAAGCTGCCTTCCTCATTGATAAACGCCTTTCCTAACCACATTATCAATATACACCCCGCACTACTGCCCGCTTATGGGGGCAAGGGCATGTATGGCCTGCATGTGCACCAGGCGGTGATCAATAATAAAGAAAAAGAAAGTGGTATCACTATACATTATGTGGATGAATTATACGACCATGGTACCGTTATTTTTAAAACAACTTGCCCTGTCTATAATAATGATACAGCCGAACTGCTTGCACAGCGGGTACAGGAATTGGAACATAAACACTATCCGGTAGTGGTGGAAAGGCTGCTTGAAAAACAGCTGGCCTAAAATAGGTGACAGATCCATTCTGCGGCCAACTTAACTAACTATTTGCATTTTCTTTCGTTACTTGCTGCCAATTAAAACATTTTGCCAAAGCGTAACCTCTACATACCTGCTTTTTTTATTAGTTTAATTTTGCTGGCAGGATTCTCTGCCAGTGCACAAACCTATAAGATAGCCGGTTATGTGTACGACAGCTCCCGCAATTATCCGCTAGAGGCTGTTAGTGTGCTTTCGACCTCTGGCAATGGAACAGTAACAAATTCCGATGGCCACTACCAGATAGAAGTGGCGGAGAAAGATTCCATCTGGTTCAGCTACCTGGGAAAACCTACTGTCAAATTCCCTGTTTTAAAAATTATAAACCCTTACGAGTTTGATATTTCATTGCAGGTAAGCGTACCTACGCTGAAAGAAGTAAAGATCAAACCAAAGAATTACAAATTCGATTCTATTCAGAACAGGAAAGACTACGCCAAAATATTCAACTATCAAAAGCCGAAGCTAAAAACAGTGACGCCGCAATACGGTGTCGGCGCCGGATTCGACCTGGATGAGATCATTAATATGTTCCGCTTCAAGCGAAACCGCAGCATAGCTTCTTTTCAGCAGCGGTTAATCCTGGAAGAACAGGATAAGTTCATAGACCATCGTTTCAACAAAGCATTAGTACGACGCCTCACTTTACTTACCGGCACTGAACTCGACAGCTTCATGCGGATATACCGGCCTTCTTTCATTTTTACAAAAATGGCTGGTGAATATGAATTTCAATACTATATAAAACAGGCACTGTACCGATTCAAAAGAGGACTCAGCCCGGAACCTATCTATAAGGAAGAGGAGGAAGAATAATTTTTCAGTTGCAAATAAGAAAAGAAAGGTAATTTTCTGTCCTCTTTCTTAACCAATACCTGTTTTTATGCAACGCAGCAGCCTTCTGTTTGTATCCCTTCTGTTATTCCTGCAAAGTTTTTCCCAATCAGACACTCTTCCGTCTTTTGTAAGGGACAGCCTTGACACCTATGTGGAAAGGGCCCTAAAAGAATGGCAGATACCGGGAGTATCTGTTGCTATAGTTAAAAATGGTAAAATAGCCTATCTGAAAGGCTATGGTGTGAAAGAAATGGGAACGGCCGACAAAGTGGACGAAAACACCCTTTTTATGATCGGCAGCAACACTAAAGCATTCACCGCAACAGCACTGGCCATGCTGGATGCTGAAAAGAAATTATCTCTGGATGATAAAGTGCAGAAATGGTGGCCTGGTTTTAAGCTCTATGATCCCTGGGTGGCTAAAGAAGCCAATATCAGGGATCTGCTCTGTCACCGCCTCGGCTTTGAAACCTTCCAGGGAGATTTTATGTACTTCGACTCTGATCTTTCTGCGCAGCAGGTGTATGAAAAATTTGCCAAAGTAAAACCACTGTACAGTTTCCGCAGCAAATGGGGTTATACCAATGCTGCTTTTGGCGTGGCCGGAGAAGTCATTCAAAAAGCAAGTGGTAAGACATGGGCAGAATACCTGACACAAAATATTTTTACCCCGCTGGGCATGAATAACACATTGGCCCTTTCAAAGGGTATTCATACCGCCACTAACAAAGCCCTGGCGCATACCGTAGTGATGAATGAGCTGAGAAAAATACCTTTTGGCAATATTGATAATATAGCTCCAGCCGGCAGCATCTCTTCTTCTGCCAGTGATATGAGTAAATGGGTGATGGCTCTATTAAATAACGGCAAGCTGGGTGGTAAAGAAATCATTCCTGCCGGAGCTATTGCACAAACAAGAACACCACATTCCATTATGGGAAATGGTGGCCACATGTTCAATAAAGCACATTTTAACCTTTACGGCCTGGGATGGTTTTTAGAAGAATATGCAGGCAGAAAAATTGTAGCTCATACCGGGGGCGTAAACGGTTTTGTAACCAGCGTATGCCTGATACCAGAAGAAAAGCTGGGCATAGTAGTATTAACAAATACAGACGCTAATAACTTCTTTGAAGCACTTCGAAATGAGATACAGGACGCCTACCTGGGCCTGCCTTACCGCAATTACAGCAAAGTGTATCGCAGTTACCAATGGGCAGATAATGAAGAAAAGATGAAACAGTGGAAGGCTATTCAGGACAGTATTGCATTAAAACCTTCATCGGCGCTTCCATTAGCCGCCTATGAAGGAGAATATATGCACAATGTATACGGGAAAATGAACATTAAACTAGAAAACGGCAAGCTGATCATGCGGTTTGAACACCACAAAGGAAGATATGGCACTATGGAAGCTTTAGGTGGTAACCGTTTCTTTTGCACCTATAACGATCCGCTGTATGGCATGAAAAAACTGGAGTTTGCTGTAGCAAAGGGCAAGGTAAAATCATTGGAAGTAAAAGTGGCTGACTTTGTCGAGTTCACCACCTACGATTTTATTAAAATAAAGTGATCGTGAAAAAAAACTGCTTATATATATCAATAGTCACAATTTTTTTCTGTGGAATTCTTTCAGCACAGGAGGCAAAAAAGATCCATTTCAAATCTATATTGATCGATACGCATAATGACATTCCAACAACAGCGATAGATGGCGGCGTAAGCTTTGACCAGTCGTTGAAAACAAAAACACATTCTGATTTAGAAAGAATGAAAGAGGGCGGTGTAGATGCGCAATTCTTTTCCATCTGGTGTGATGGTAATATGAAAAATCCTTATGTCTGGGCCAACAGGGAGATAGATACGGTAATGGCCTGGGCCAGACGTAATCCCGGTAAGATGATGATGGCCTCATCGGTAAGTGATATTAAAAAAGCAGTTCGTCAAAAAAAACTAGCGGCGCTGCTTGGTGTGGAAGGCGGGCATATGATAGAGAATGACATCGGCCATTTAATTCAACTGCATAAAAGGGGGGTACGTTACATGACCATTACCTGGAACAACTCCACGCCTTGGGCCACCTCGGCATTGGATGAAACAACCCAGGGAGGAACCTTAAACTCCGAAGGGAAAAAAGGACTGACTGGGTTTGGTAAGTCGGTAATAAAAATGATGAACCAGTTAGGAATGTTAGTTGACCTTTCTCATATTGGGGAACAAACTTTTTGGGACTGCATCAATACTACCACAAAGCCAGTTCTTGTTTCGCATAGTTGTGTATATGCTCTCTGCGGGCATAGAAGAAATTTAAAAGACGAGCAGATAAAAGCAGTGGCAAAAAATGGGGGCGTTATTCATCTTAATTTTTACAGTGGTTTTTTGGATCCCGCATTTGAAGCAAGAAGCGATGCATTTACTGCAAAGCATAAAGCTGAAATGGATTCATTGCTCAAGGCAAATCCGGAACCTTATTTCATGCAGGTATATTTATTCAATAAATATCCGGAGGAAGTAAAAGCATTGCGGCCGCCCATGAGTTTACTGCTTGACCATTTAGACTATATTGTAAAACTGGTGGGAGTTGACTATGTGGGACTGGGCAGTGATTTTGATGGCGTTAATTCTTTACCTGCCGGATTAGAGGGAGTGGAAGATTTTCCAAAGATTACAGCGGAGCTGGTGAAGAGAGGTTATAGTAAAAAAGATATCCAAAAAATACTGGGAGAAAATTTTCTGCGTGTATTTAAAGAAAATGAAAAGAAATAACCGGGTACTATAAGCCTTATTTACTATTCCGCCACTCCTGTGGTGTCATTCCTATCTCTTGTTTAAATATTCTGGCAAAATACCCGGGGTCGTTATAACCACAGTCCAGTGCAATGGCCGCAATACTTAACGATGGATTCATTAATAATTCTTTCGCCTTATTTAAGCGGACAATCCGGATAAACTTATTGGGAGAGCAGCCTGTTAACGCATCCAGCTTTCGGTGCAACTGAGAATGGCTCATAAAAACAAGTTTACACAACTGCTCTACACTGAATTCGTAATTGATAAAATTGGCTTCTACTATTTCTCTCACTTTTTTTACAAACTCATGTTCCGCTATTTCTTCAACAATGATTTCAATCTCTTGCTTTGATGATGTTTCACTATTAGCTGTTATGCCTATTTGCCGGCTATAATATTGTTGCAGGTTTTTTCTAAGTTCTAATAATTTTTTTATTCTTAACAACAACTCCTCCTTGTGAAAAGGCTTTTCTAAATATACATCAGCCCCTTTCTCCAGCCCTTCCAGCTTACTTTGCATATCTGCTTTTGCGGTAAGCATTATTATAGGAATGTGACTGGTCCGTTCATCAAGGCGCAGTTTATGGCACATTTCAAAACCATCTACAAAAGGCATCATAACATCGGTGATGATTAAATCGGGTATTATATCTACCGCTATTTCAAAGCCTTCTTTTCCATCCTTACCTACTGCTAATTTATATTCGGGCAAGCAACTGGCTGTATAAGCTACTACATCTACATTGTCTTCAACTAATAAAACTAATGGTGTGGCAATATCGGTAGTTGTATTGTTGGCTGCGTATTGATTAAATTTTTCTTCCGTAGCGATAGCTTTACTATTTTCTTTTACAGGAGTACTAATTATTTCTGTATTGCCTGCACTATCAAATTTCAATAAAGGAATGTTGATAATAAACTCCGTCCCTTTTGTAGCTCCTGTCGGAGGGCTTTTTACTGCGATGGTGCCATTCATTAATTTCACTAACTCTTTTGTCAACGCAAGTCCTATACCTGTTCCTTCTGCTTTACGGGTATGGCTATTGTCTAATTGATAGAACCGGTCGAATATATGTGGTAGCTGATTCTCAGGAATGCCGATGCCGGTATCTTTTACTTTCAACACTAATGTTATGATATCCGTATTTGCAACAGCTTCCTGCGAAATACTTACATAAACATTACCCTGTTCCGGTGTAAACTTTAAAGCATTTGAAAACAAATTGGTGATTATCTGTCTTATCTTTTCTGCATCGAACGCTACTATCAGTTCGTCTATATCTGCTAAAAAGTGAAATTGCTTTTGCTGGCTAACCGCTAATGACTGAAACGATTCTACAATGTACCGGAGAAAACTAATGATATCACCATTAATCAAATGCAATGTCATCTTGCCGCTTTCCAATTTTGACAAATCCAGCATTTCATTTACCAGGTTCAATAAATTTTCACCATTGCGTACAATCATGTCTACGCCTTTGTCTAAATATTTTTCAGGATTGTTTTTAACCTGATTAGCCATGCCCAAAATCACAGTAAGTGGTGTTCTGAATTCATGTGTAATATTGGCGTACAGTTGCGTTTTAACGGTATCTAATTCTTTTACTCGCTTAGCTTCCTGCTGCTCAAAATTTAATTGATTTTGCAGTTTAGCTTTGTTTACTTTGAATTTAAAATAACTTCTAACAGCCAATCCTGCTAACAACACATACAAAATATAAGCCCACCAGGTACGCCACCAGGGTGGTAATATTTTTATTTTAAGCTCCGTTATTTTATCACTCCAAATACCCTGGCTGTTACTGCCTTGTACTTTAAAAACATAACTACCCGATGGTAAATGCAAGTAAGTGGCCGAACGCCTTGTGCCACTCTCTACCCATTCCTTGTCAACACCAACTAACTGGTAACGGTACTTATTATGTTGAGGAGCCGTAAAATCAAGCGATGAAAACTCCAATGTTAAAACATCCTGTAAGTGGTTAAGTGTTATGGATGGCGTTTGCTCAATTGAATTTTTTAAAACACCTGTTTCATCATTTGGCAACACTGGCAAATTGCCTATCGAAATGTTTGTAATAAAAACCTGTGGCTTATAATTCTTCGCTAATATTTCTTTAGAATTAAAAATATTCAATCCGTTTACACCACCAAATGCCAGGTTACCGTTGGGCATTTTTTTGTATGCATTGGTATTAAATTCATTATCCTGCAAGCCATCTTCTTTTGTAAAGTTTCTGAAAGCCCAGCTTTCTTTATTGCCATTTTTTGAATTCGATAAACAAAAAATTCCTTTGTTCGTACTTCCCCAGATATTACCAGCATCATCTGCTAATAAGCCATATACAACATTATCGGGCAAACCATCTTTTACCGTAAGGTGAAAATAATTACCGGAAGATTTCTCCAGTCTGTTTAATCCTCCGCCTTTAGTGCCTATCCATAAATAATTAGAGTTAGCAGGGTCATCTAAAAAGCAAGAAACATGGTTATAGTTAAGAGAATTCGGATTACTATTATTGTAATACCATTGGATTTGTGCTGCTGCATCATACGATTTGGCTAACCGCACATTTGCAAAACCATCTACAGTACCAATCCAATATGTTCCATTTTTGTCTTCATACAACGCTGTAGCTATGGCAAATTCTGATAATTTTTTAGCAGCATTAGTATTAATATTTATCGTAGTTAACTTTTCAGTAACAGTATTCAGCAACGTTATATTACCACCTAAACCGGTAAACCAAATTTGATTTTTAGTATCCTCCATTATGGGTTGCTTGGAACCCATTCCCTTATAGTTATTTATCGATGGATAAGCTGTTAATTTTTTAGTAACAGGGTTGTATTTAAAATATCCTTTGTCATCGCTTTTCAACCAAAAGTCCCCGGTTTTTGCAATTAAAACGTTATCTATTTGTGTTACCTCGGGTATGTTTGCAAAAGCATTTTCTTCAATTACTTTGTTTTTACTTCTTTTCCACCGGTATCCAACATCTCCTATGAAAAAATCGTCATCTGTGCTGGGCAGTATATTATAAGTACTATACCCATAGAGTTGGGTATTAAATCTATCATTATCTACATTATACTTTCTTAATCCATAGCCTACAGTACCACACCATATTAAGCCAGATTTGTCAAATATAAATGGGTAGATAATTCTTTTTTCAGGTAGTTTTAATCCCCATTGAATTGTTTTGTCTGCTCCCCAGGTACTCACATCGTAAAACGATGTTTCTCTGTGGTGTTTATCCCATAAACTATTATTGGGTCTGAAAATAATGTTGCCTTCCGGGTTTTTAATTGTATCAAATAAAGCTGTTACCTCTTTGCCATTATATAAATAAAGGTTCCTATTAATTAAAATATCTTCTCCATTCACTAAATATCCATTGTTTAATAACTGAGCACCCGGCAATAATGTAAAACTGTTTTTTGTTGCATCAAATTTATACACCGTACCATCCATACCGCCAATCCAGATATTGTTGTTTTTATCATTCCCAATTCCATACACATTTGTATTGTTTGGCATTGCTACCGTAGTAATAACCGGAACTACATCTTTGACTAAAAAATTATCCTTTAGTGTGATAATATTAAGTTTGCCATCATCAGCAGCAATTACCATTCTGCCATCTGGCATTTCTTCCATCAGTTTTATAACATTACCCGAAAGTCCATTGGCATTTGCGGTGCTATGTTTGATTCTTAAAAAATCTCCGCTTTTTTTATCATAAATATTTAACCCCTCATTTTCTGTACCCACCCAAATTCTTCCTTTACTATCTTCAAAAAGTTTATTAATGCTATTACTGCTTAAACTCTTGTTATTAGCCGGGTCGTTGGTAAATACTTTAAAAGAATAACCATCATACCGGTTAAGCCCATCTTTTGTGCCCACCCAAATAAAACCTTCTTTGTCTTGCAAAATATCATAGACCATCCCCTGAGACAGGCCTTCGGCGATGGAAATGCTCTCATACCCTTTTTCTTTCTGGCTAAACACAGCTGGCGCAAGCCCAATAAAAGCAATAGCAAACAGCAGCTTAATATGATTTATGATTTTTAGCACTCCGGTATAAAGATAATAGCAACAACGCTTTATAAACTTTCTGGTAAAGACAAACCGGCCCTGCTTTTTAGAAAATGGTGAATTTATCCCATTCCTGCACAGTTTGTCCTGCTGATTGCTGAAAAAATAAAGGTTAATGGTGGATTTGTACTCACAAAAAGTTGGGTTTGAAGTGAGCTTTGTACCGTATTACAACCGTAATCATAACCATTCACTCACCAAAAAAATTCTGAACATGAAACAAAGATTTAATGCAAAACTCAACACTTTCTTCCTTTTTATTATGCTTGCTCCTTTTTGGGGCATTGCCCAAACGAAGAATGTCATTTCTACCCACCGGGTATTCCCAAAAATTGATAAAGTAATGGAATTTGAAAAGGCATTAGCGGCTCATGCCCAAAAATATCACAGCGGGGATGTTCATTGGAGGGTATTTGAAATCCAGACAGGCCCGGATTTTGGCGGCTACCACATTACTGAAGGTCCTAAAAGCTGGGAATCGGAAGATGTAAGAGGAGATATTAGTCCCGAACATCAGGCTGACTGGAATAAAAATATAGCCATTTATTTAACAGACAGGCAGTCGGCAGGCTATTCTGTTTATCAGGATTCGTTAAGTACCGTAGCGTTGGGCGATTTTTCTGATAAAATCAATATTACCCATGTGTATCCGAAAGTTGGGCAAGGAGATGAAGTGGTGAAAATTATAAAGAAGCTGAAAAAAAATTGGATTGCCGCAGGAGTTACCGTTGCAGTTTATACAGCCAGTTCTTCCGGTCCGGCACAATACACTTTAGTAACAAGGTATAAGCAGGGTTTAAAAGAAAGAGCTGCTGGTTTTCGTCCTCCATTCAAGGAAACCTATGAAGCTGTAAACGGCGAAGGCTCCTATGCCCAATACCTGAAAGATGTGGCAGATTATGTACAGGAAAGCTGGAGTGAACTGCTTTTTATGCGTAAAGATTTAAGTTCGAAATAAGAATGCAATTAACCAATAAACCCTAAACATTAAACCTACGGAGGAGTACCTAATCATTACTCCTCCCTTTTTTATTACTGCTTAAGAAACTTGTATTATGCAAATTGCCAATACTATCTGCCCATCAAAAAGCAAAAGCATACCATCGCTTTCAGAAAATAAATTACTTCGTTATTTCAATTTTATCGCCTTGTACTTTGCACAAGGCATACCAGAAGGGATGTTATTGTTTGGTATTCCGGCCTGGATGGCAATGAATGGAAAGACGCCAGGAGAAATTGCCGGGTTTGCCGTTGCCTGTGGTTTACCATGGAGTTTTAAGTTTATCATAGCACCGCTGATGGACCGCTACACCTATTTACCAATGGGACGAAAAAGGCCCTGGGTAATATTGGGGCAATTGGGATTAATAGCCAGTTGTATTTACATGGCATTTGTGCCCGACCCATTAAATAACCTTAACCAATTTATGATTGCAGGTTTTACGGTTTCATTCTTTGGGGCTTTTCAGGATGTGGCTACCGATGGTATGGCGATTGATATTATTCCTGTTCAACAGCAGGCAAGGGCCAACGGATTGATGTGGGGTTCAAAAATTATTGGCATCTCCTCTTCGCTGGCTTTGGGAAGCTGGCTGCTGAATGAATACAGTTTTACCACTGCCATACTTATGCTTTCATTAATCATTGGCATCATTATGCTGGTGCCTCTTTGTTTGCGGGAGCGAAAAGGGGAAAAAATAGTTCTCTGGACGAAGGGGAAAGCGTCGCCGGAAAGTAAGAGCACCCAACTGACAAGCTGGGCAACCATTTTTTACTCGCTGTACCGGGTGGTTCGTTTACGCAATTCCTTATTACTGGTGGTAATATTATTTATAGCTCAGGGGGCTTATAATTATATCGGTACATTATTACCTATTTTTTGTGTGAAAGAGCTTGGCTGGAGCAATGTCTCTTACTCACAATTCTATTCAACAGCCAATCTTATAGGTGGTATTGGTGGCATGATCATAGGTGGTATCCTGATAGAAAAATTCGGGAAAAAGAGAATGATGAATTATTACTTTATGGGAATGATTCTCTTGACAATAGCATTAGCTGCGTTAAAAATGTATTGGCCTCTTACCTCTTTTATTTATGGCTTTATGATAGCCTTTAATATCCTGTACACTTTTGCCTGTATTGGTATTTTTTCCATTGCCATGCAATGCTGCTGGAAAAAAGTTTCGGCCAGCCAGTTTACCCTATATATGACGATTTCAAATCTTGGTCGTATTGCATTAGCGGCATTAATCGGGCCCATCAATACTCACTTCAGCTGGCAGATTTCGTTACTTGCTTTTGCTGCTATGATTACATTGGCCTGGTCGCTGCTGCAGTTTTTAAATATAAACAAGCAGGCAGAACAGGTAGTGAGGTTAGAAAATAAAGATACAGGAAGTAGCCTTTTACATGCCGTTTAGCAGCTGTGGCCGGAAATTTTTAGCTGATTTCCCGGTATAAAAAACCTTATCTTTTGGCATATACTCTTTAAAACCTCCTACTACCAAACCATAAACCACTCACATGGAAGTACACCACCACTCACATCCCGAACATACAGGACACCGAAAAAAATGGACCCACTATTTCTTGCCCATTTTTATGTTTTGCATTTGCTTAAACGCAACAGCACAATCAACTATTGAGTATGATATTGTACTCTCCGGTGGCCGGGTGATAGACCCCGAAACAAAACTGGATGCTATCCGAAATGTGGGTATTCTCAATAACCGCATTGCACAAATTTCATCCGAAACTTTGAAGGGAAAACAAACCATTAATGTAAGCGGATTGGTGGTAGCTCCCGGTTTTATTGATATGCATATACACGGCCGCAGCAATGTGGAGCAGGAATACCAATTGCATGATGGCATCACTACCGCTTTGGAACTGGAATGGGGCATTGAACATTTGGCTAAATGGTATGAATCCAGAAAAGGAAAGGCTCTCATTAATTATGGTGCCAGTGTAAACTGGCCTTTTGAACGGTTTAAAGCAATAGATAAATACAAAACCAGTGTTGATAGTTTGCTTCAAATTACACAGAGAGGTGAAGCAACTATTGGAACAATGACCAATACTATTTTACGGGCCGCTACTGAAAATATTTCGCCAGCCGAAATGAATCAAACATTGGCAAACATCAAAGCATCATTAGCTGAAGGCGGCATTGGTATTGGTGCGCCGATAGGTTATCTGCCCAAATCAAATCCTAATGAAATGTACCAGGTGTATAAACTGGCAGGTGAGTTGCAGGCCCTCATGTTTTCGCATGTAAGGCAACCGGATATTATCTCTGTACAGGAAGCAATAGCTGTTGCCATGCTTACCGGTGCGCCGCTGCACATTGTTCATATTAACAGTATGTCGCTGGGCAATATTCAGTTATCATTGGATATGGTAACAGCAGCAAAGAACAAAGGGTTTGATATTACTACCGAACTATATCCCTATACTGCCGGTTCTACAGCGCTGCAAAGTGCCATGTTTGATGAAGGTTGGCAGCAAAGGCTTGGAATAAGTTACGGCGATTTACAATGGGTAGCAACAGGCGAAAGGCTAACTAAAGAAACATTTGATGCCTATCGTAAAACCGGCGGCGTAGTGATTCTTCATGTAATGAAACCCGAATGGATCAAAACAGGTATTGCAGCTCCCGGTGTAATGATAGCATCCGATGGAATGACTTATGCTAAACTGGCGCATCCAAGAACTGCCGGAACATTTTCAAGAGTGCTGGGTAAATATGTACGGGAAGATAAAGTGCTTGATTTGAGTACAGCCATTGAAAAAATGACCTTACTTCCTGCAAAACGTTTGGAAAACATTGCTCCCATGATGCGTTTCAAAGGACGGATACAAGTAGGTGCTGATGCAGACATTACCATTTTTAATCCTGACGCCATTATTGATAAAGCAACTTTTGAAAAAGGCCTGGAGTTTTCAGTCGGTATTGAATATGTAATGGTGAACGGCAATTTAATTTTAAAGAATGGAAAAACGGTAACTAATATTTTTCCGGGGCAGGCGGTGTATGGAAAGTTTAAAAAGTAATGCATGAAAAAAACAATACTCCTTTTAATTACATTTGTATTGACTGTACATTTATATGCACAACTTGTTCCGCCTAAACGGAAAGGGCAATTAACAGCAACCCAGCAGACCGTACAGCAAACGGTCGTCAAATTTTTTGATGCTTTATCCAACCGAGATTCAGTAAGCCTGAAAGCTTATAGCACAGCAGATATTACATTCTATGAATATGGCCAGGTATGGAATATAGATACACTTATACTGAAAGCAATTACACTAAACCAATCAGCAGATTTTAAACGTACCAATACATTTGAGTTCATCAATACCGCTACAGATAAAACTATGGCATGGGTTACGTATGAGCTTCAGTCAGTAATATTCAGAGATGGTAAACAGACAACTGTACAATGGCTTGAAAC
>CALSAT010000006.1:0-22069 GCA_943372905.1 Bacteroides fragilis
ATGTTGGTATTGGATATCGCCAGGGCATTGCCACCGGTATTCAATCCGTCTATGGTAACATTGCTGGCACCGTTCAGGTCAACAAGGTGACCGGTAATATTACCAGAAATGGTACGGCTGGCGCCGCCCGTCGGACTGATAGTAAGCGAAGAATAGCTGGCAGCCCCGGAGCCGCTGGCATTCAGCACAGCACTGGCCGCTTCAGTGGTATTGGCTGATATGCCTATTGTAATGACGCCGGTATGGGTACCAAGGTTTACCTGGTCAAAAGCATCTTTAAGTGTGGTGTAGGAGGCAGCGGGAGTACCTCCGGTGGCTGTAAGATCAACTTGTGCAAAGGCTCCCACTGTAAAAAACAGTGTACAAAATAATACGCAGATTTTTCTCATATGAAGTTTAAGGTTGATTAGTATTAAAAAAACTGAAAAAGCAATCAAGTCTGAATGTCCGCCATTGCATTCTCATAGCATATCAAAGTATCAACATACTTTCAGACTATCATTACCATACAGCAATGCAGATATCAATCAGGCAAACAAGGGAACGGAGAAGGCAGAATTTACAAGGATGGTATGGTTGATGAAAATAAGCTTGATTTAATTAACACCAAAATAAAATTAGCGTTGTTAAATAACTGTGTGAAAACAACCCCTCCCTTTTAAACGATAACAAAAATCCCGGCCGCTTATCAACAAACTGCCGGGATCTTTATCAGTGCTTCTTTACACTGTTTATTGCTTCACAAACCTGGTTA
This sequence comes from Bacteroides fragilis, assembly GCA_943372905.1. Classification (GTDB taxonomy): domain Bacteria; phylum Bacteroidota; class Bacteroidia; order Chitinophagales; family Chitinophagaceae; genus JJ008. The sequence goes on from CALSAT010000006.1 coordinate 755, forward strand.
CGGCCCGGGCCTCCTGCCCTGTTGCCACCAGTTGATAGAGACCGGCAGGTAATTCACCCGCCTGCATCGTGATGATATTCGTTCCTTCTGCTACCGCTGCATTCCATCTTTTTACCACCACACCGGACAATGAATACACTTCAAACGTTACAGTACCCGCTTTGGCGGCACTGAGTGTGAGAGTTGATCTATCAGTAAGCGGGTTGGGGGCGATATTGGTAATATAGATACCTGTTTTATCATTGATCACCGCGACTACTTTTCCATAAGTTATTTTACCATCTGCATCGATCATTTTCAGGCGGTAGTAGGTCACTCCTTTGCCCAGCCTTGTATCATTCAAGAAGTAAAAACGGTTGGTGGTGCTGGCCGGCAATGCGCTAAAGCTGGTAAAGCTTCTTCCATCTGCTGATTTCTCCACTTCAAAGCTGGCACCGGGCAATGCCACACCGGCAAGTTCCCAGCTAAGATTGGCCATACTGCTGTTCACTTTCACTGCATTGAAGGTGATGAGTTTTAATGGCAGCGGGAAATTGATATTGGAAACTGCAAATGGCGAGAACCATGTCCAGCCGGTAATGCTGGCCGTCCTGATTCCAGGTCCCGGAGCACCCGTAGCTGTTTGTGCCACACCGGCGGCTATCCAGTCTGAACCCCAGGGCATTCCGCTTGGTACTTCATGCCATACCTGTACATTCTGTAATTCATCATACGATGCACCCACCTGTGCAGGGTCGCTGTCATCCCATTGAAAAGTTATATCTGCCCCTGTGGCGGGTGGGTTTACAGATGGAGTGATATGCCATTCTCTTTGTACCGCACCAATAATATTAGGCAGGAAGGTGGGATCAGCAACAGTCAGTACATCCTCTACACGAAGATTCCAATTAATACCATCAGCATGAGTAATAGTAAGCGGGTTATAGGTACTATTTCCGATAGGTGCATTTCTTAATGCAGTTACATTCACCAGAACCAGCGATCCGGTTCCGTTTGTCCTTACATAATTAGTAGTACCGCCAACAATAGACCCGTTAATAGAAAGGTCAAAATTGCCAAGGGTTATATAACTGTTAGCCAGTAAGGTTGTAGTACCAATAATGGTTTTGCCAGAGGTCATGGTAACTGCAGTGCCCGTACCAATATCCAGGCTAAATGATGAAGGAGCGGTAATGATACCTGCCCCTCCCAGTTCGGCAGTAGCTCCATTGATAGACCATGTTCCGGAAGTTGCTGTTGCCGTCATAGCACCGGAGCCAGTAATCCCGTTTCTAAATGTTTTAACCCCTGCTGATTGCCATGAAACACCTCCTCCATTCGATTCAAATATCCCATTAAAAGTTGTAGGTGTGCCTGCACCAACAGTTATTGCACCTGTGTTACTTGCTCTGAAAATTGGTATTACTCCTGCACCAGCATTGGGGAAATATGTGACATTACCTGTTGAGAATGCAGAAGTAAGTGTGTATTCTAAAATGGACTGGTGCTGATAAATATAATTATTTGCATTAACCCCTGCACCCGCCCCGGTTAATCCTGTACCAGAAACCCGTATGATGCCACCAGTATTATTATTAATGGTGGCAGTACCAGAAGCAAAAGTCGGACTGATTCCGTTTGACGCCAATAAGAATATACCTCCATTCAAAACGTTTATATCGTCACCTGCACCATCCTCAATAGTGAATACACCTGCCGAGTGTGACAGAGTGGCGCCACTTTGAATAGTCACCTGGTCAGCCGAGCCTGCGGCAGCAACTGTTACTACATTCGGACTTCTGATCGTTATTGTGTTAGCAAGAGAAGTAGGGGCTAATGTAGCTGCAATCCAGGTAGTATTATCCTGCGAAGATTCCCATGTGGCAGGTGCATCCCAGTTACCAGTAGCCACTGATCTGTAATAATCTGTATGCGATGAAGCGCAGGCACCCAACTGAACAATAGTGAACGGAGCAGATACAGACCCTGTAACAACAGGATCACTTGCCACCACTCTTATTCTGTAGCCGGTACCTGATACAGTTCCTGCCGGAATGGTAATATTGATAGTGCCGGAAGGCCCGTTACCAGACAAAGGCAGGGTGCCAATTGCAACTGGTGAGCTAAAAGATCCTATATCGTTTGACAACTGAGCCGTAAATACATTCGGACCATTAAAAACATCAGTGGTCGTAAAATCAACAGTACCCGATGCAGTAGCGGCACAATTTGCAAGAGAGAAAGGAGTTGTATTTATTGCAGCGACGGTTATAGTATTAGGCGGCGCAAAAGTAGCTGTGCAATTGATATCATCAAGACCGAATTCATCTCTTGAACCGCCGCCACCAGCATCTGCACCTGACCAGCGGATATAGATATTGGAACCTGGAGCAATATTTAAACCCGTAATTAAGGTGCTTCTTGAAGGGGCAGAACCCACGATCACCCAACCAAGTGCATCAGCGACTGCGATACTTGTGTAATCAAGTGCCGCAATGGGAGTATAGGTAACATTATCTGTTGAATAGGAAAAATTGAAAGAATTAGATCTACCCTGATCGTTTCTTACATAAAGGTTATAAGAAACTGCCAATTGAGTTAGATCAGAAGCCCCATTGTTTTGTATTCGCAATGTGAGTGTACCAGGAGCAAAATCACCTCCTCCAGGCTGTATCATAAAAGTTGGATTTGCTACTGAAGCAGGAGCACCGGTAAAAGCATAAAAACCACCTGTGGTAATCGCCACTCCAGTTGAACCACGGGTGTAATCTGTAGCTGCTGTATTTCTTGTACCTCCAAATGCTAAGGCCCCATCACTCCAGCCGGTAACTGCCCATGCATTAGAATTTAACCTACCTGCGGTAATTGGATCAGGCTCAAAACCTGCACCTGCATAAGCGGTGGCCGGGTTAGAGCCTGCAGTAGTTGGTGTGGTATTGCTGAAATCGATTGTAAATGAAGGTGATCCTGCTGTTACACTAACCTGTGCTGAAGTACAATAAACAGAAAAGAATAATAAAACGAATAGGTAAATCTTCCGCATAGTTCTCACTTTAGGTAATTAAATGTATACCGGTTTGTACAAGGATATGGAACTATGGGAATCTCTGAAGGATTGGAGTCTTCAAAAATAGGGAGAAAACAGATTACTAAGAATAATAAACTATTAAATTATTTATCCGAAAATGCCCCGTATTTAAGAAACAAAACAGGCCCTTCGACTATGGTTTTTTCTTCTTGTTTAATTCAATGTCCGGAAACAATGCCGCCAGCAACATCAGCAGCGATGCCAGCAGCAGCATGTACATCCCGATCTTTCTTTCTGGACATTCCCCCGCACGGCAGGTGGCAATGAGGAAAAAGTTGCGGATGGCCCAGGCCGAATTAAATCCCACTACCAGCAGGTTGGCCCTTTTAGCCCATAGTTTGGGAACAAAATGAAACACGAGAAAAAAAGCAGTGAACAGGAAATGCAGGTAGCCCGGTTTGCCAAAGTTGGTACCAGTAGCGTCAATACCACTGACAGTTATGTTGCGGCTCCCGATCACCACCCAGGGTGAAAAACAGGCAGCGATCAGTAACAGAGCAGCGCCAAATCCTATCCATTTCATGTGTCTCATATCATCCGGTTAAGGGGCCGCAAGATACACAAAAAGGTGGCGTACCTGTGGGCATTGCCGGAGGTACCACCCTTGTTCAAGAACCAGGTCCAGATCAAGAGCTCACGGGACCTTCACAAGACCTTCACGGGACCTTGACGAGACTTTCACGAGACCCTCAACTATGCCGGAATGCCTGTATATCCACTTGCCACCCGATGTACAACCAACAAACACCCGACCCGGGAAGATGCCGGCATGCCAGTGGAGTCGGTAACCATTTACCGTAGTTCGCCTTACGCAGTTATCCATGGCCTTTAGGCTCTTCTTGCCCCAAAGAAAAAAGGCACCACGCTGTTGCTGGTGCCTGTCCCGCAGATTTTCCAACTGCTTATCTATAGGGTAAGAATGAAACAAAAAAGTATGAACACATCGCAGAGAATATATAAACCCCTGGGCAGTATTCTTCCTCTCCTGCGCCTTTTGTCTGGTTATAATTTCACACCCAGCGTAATACTGAGTACCCGGTGTTTGTTCTTATCGTCTGCACTGCTGTTGCTGCCGCTTTGCAGTTTGGCCAATCCATGTCCGTATCCCAGTGATACAACAAGTTTGGTGACTTCTATACCGGCGGTGGCATTCAATCCATAGTCAAACCTCCTAAGGATACCATAACCGGCGCCTTCTTCATAATCCAGTGTGGTAGGGTCATCATCAGACCACTCTATTTTTTGCTCACTCGAAAAAGCAGCACCTAAAAATTTACCTTCCACTGAATTCTTACCGGCAATACCCACTGCTATATAGGGACCGGCCCCCACAAAAAAGCGTACCGGGCCAGGTGTTTTAAATACAAAATTGGCCGGCACCTCCAGGTAATAAGGACGGGTGGTAGCCCTGTAGTACGTGGCATCTGAAGTATTACCCGATTGTGTTTTAGATCCTTTGCCCGTAAATAAAATACCCGGCTGAAAATATAAGAACGGAAGAATTTTTATATCGCCCAATAAGCCCACCTGGAAACTGCCCAGTGTTTTGTTTTCGTCCACATCGCCATCATTTGTTATACTGATGTTGGCCGCATTCAATCCGCCCCGCAATATTTGTGCGTCCGTTGAAATAGAAAGTCCTGCTAATAACACGATCGAAAGAATTGTAATTTTCATACTCAAATGATTTAGTTACCCAGGCTTTGCAAAAGTCCTGCCAATAAGGAAGAGGTATGAATTATACAATCTCTTGCAGTAATAGTGGTAAAAATAAATTTGACAGAAGAATTACAATTGTGTAGGAAATAAAAAACAGCTCTGCGGGATATCTGATCTCACAGAGCTGTATGAAGTCATCGCTTTACTAACCCGGAAATTTTAAACAATACAATTCCATCCATATACATCTTCCTCCGCTCCTGTCCGGATACGGGTAAGCTTATCTTTCAATTGCTGGTGTACACTATCAGGAGTATAAGCGGGCAATTGATGATCGGTACCATATAACTGAATCGTTTGTATAGGCGCCACCACCGCCGCCGTGCCGGCACCAAATGCTTCGGTGATCGTACCCTGGCGAAAAGCATCTGCCAGTTCTTCCAGCGAAACAGGCCGTTGCTCCGTTTCATATCCGAGGCTGCCAGCGATAGTAAGTAATGAATCCCTCGTTACTCCATCTAATATTGAATCAGACAGAGGTGGTGTTACCAGTGTATTATTGATCACAAACATCACATTCATCGATCCTGATTCTTCAATGAACTGGTTGTCTCTTCCATCCGTCCATAGTACCTGGTCATATCCCTCTTCTCTCGCCAGTTTGGTGGGATAATAAGCGCCGCCATAATTGCCCCCGCATTTGGCAAAACCCGTCCCTCCTCTTGCGGCCCTTATATAGTTGGTCTCCACTTTTACTTTTATAGGACGGGCAAATAACTCCGGTACCGGGCCGGTAAAGACCACAAACCTGAATTGCTCTGATATTTTGATCCCAAACTTTGCTTCACTGGCATACATAAAAGGACGAAGGTATAATGCTGCACCGGGTTCTTTCGGCACCCAGGCCCTGTCGAGCTCCACCAGTTTCATCAACCCTTCCGTGAATATTTCCCGCGGTGGCACCGCCATGCACATCCTGTCAAGCGAACGGACAAAACGTTCATAATGCCTGTCCATGCGGAAAATATTTACACGGCCGTCAGTCATGCGGAAAGCTTTCATCCCTTCAAATACTGTCTGACCATAATGTAATGCCAGGGTAGCGGGGTTCAGCGACAGATTTGCAAAAGGTACTATCATCGGCTGCTGCCACTCGCCATTATCATAATCACATACCAGCATGTGGTCGGCCACATACTTACCAAATTCCAGGGATGCAAAATCCACCTCGTGTATTTTTGAGTGCCTGGCTTTTCTTACTTCAATGTCGGCGATCAGTTCCATATCGTTGGTTTTAAGTTGTTGCTAAAAGTTATCAATGCCTGTTGTCATCATCCGTACAAACTAAATAGCTTTTGCTGTTTGCACGATAGTGAATTAACAGGGCAAATATTTTACTATTTCTTTGTAATAAACAGATGCAGTTTTAGTATTTTTGACTAGATCAGATGAAGAAGATGGCAAGTAGGAAAGACCATTCATTATATTCTGGTTGTCTTCTTACTTTCTGATATCACCTACTACTAAAAAATAATTCTATGCCAAAAGAAGCTCTTGCTACAGAAGATCACTTATACGTACAGGTAGCAGAAGGACTGGAAAAAATGATCAGTGAAGATGTATTGAAGATCGGCGACAAGCTTCCTTCTGTTCGTGTATTGAGTGATGAATACGGTATCAGTATGGGCACTGCTTTCCAGGCCTACTATCACCTCGAAGGAAAAGGGCTTATTGAATCGAGACCCAAATCAGGATACTATGTACGGTTCAACCAGCGCCGCTTCCGGGAATTACCAAAGATGGTGCAGCCTGATATCTTATCACATGAAGTGAGTGTAAAAGAAATGATCGCTTCTATCTATTCTGATATTGTCACAGCGAATGAGAAGGTGATCAACTTCGCCCTGGCCGTTCCGGATATTTCATTGCTGCCGGCAGCAAAGATCAATAAGTCGGTGATGCATGTTATCCGCAAGAGCAAAGATCATTGCATCAGCTATGAACATACACAGGGCAATCCTGAATTGCGCAAGCAGATCGCCAAGCTGGCTTTTAACTGGGGTGGTAAAATACAACCGGAAGAGATCGTTGTCACTTCCGGCTGTCTCGAAGCCATGACCTTATGCCTGAGGGCCGTTACCCAACCCGGTGATACAGTAGCAGTGGAATCACCTAATTACTTTGGCGTGTACCAGGCCATTGAAAGTATGGGCCTGAAGGTGGTGGAACTGTCATCTTCTCCCGTATCAGGCCTCGACATGGAAAGTTTACAACAGGCCATTAAGAAATTCACCATCAAAGCCTGTGTGGTGGTACCCAATTTTAATAACCCGCTGGGTGGTTGTATGCCTGATGAGAAAAAGAAAGAACTGGTGGCCCTTATCACCAAACATAATATTCCCCTGATTGAAGATGACATCTATGGTGAATTATACTTTGGCAAAAAAAGGCCCCGCACATGTAAGTATTATGATACCAAGGGATTGGTGATGCATTGCTCTTCCCTGAGTAAATCACTGGCGCCGGGTTATCGTATCGGCTGGACCATTCCCGGTAAATTCACGGAGCAGGTCAAACAGATCAAACGCATACATAATATCAGCTCCCCCACCCTTACACAGGCGGCCATAGCACATTACCTGCAGCATGGCCGCTATGAATATCATTTAAAGAATATCCGAAAGGCATTATATACACAATGCCTGCGCTACCTGCAGGCCATCATTGATTATTTTCCGGAGGATACCAAAGTATCCCGCCCGGCAGGCGGTTTTGTGCTGTGGGTACAATTGAATAAAAAGATCAACACCTTCAAACTGCGGGTGGAAGCTATGAAGCATCATATATCCGTAGTACCGGGGAAAATATTTTCTGCCAATTGCAATTACAATAATTGCATCCGTATCAGTTTTGGCAAGCCCTGGGACAAAGATGCGGACTATGGATTGCTGATGCTGGGAAAGATCATTAAGAAGATGAGTGGTAGTTAATAGTTAAACACTAACTGCTAATAGTTCCTGTGATTGTGAAAGTCAGTACTCCAGCGGGAAAACTTTTAACTATTAGCTTTTAACTCTTACTATCTCCTGTTTTCTTCTTCCGGTAATAAAAGAAAAAAGGAATTCCCACTGCTACGATCAATATACCCAGCAGCGAATTGACGACCGGCTGCCGGCCATGCATGTAATTGGTGATGTCATTATACACCGTTATTACCAGGAAGGCAGTGGTAAAAAGGATGAACAGGATGGTGACCACCGGGTGCATCCATATTTTATACGGACGTGGCATATCCGGCATTTTTTTGCGCAGCATAAAAATACCCGCTGCTCCCATACCATAAGCGATCCAGCTGATGAACACCATCATATCGGCCAGCATATCAAAGGAACCGGAAATGATCAATACTGCTATCCAGGCACTGTGCAGCCACAGGGCATTGGCCGGTGTTTGATAACGGGGATGCTCCTTTCCTGCCCATGGCAAAAAGCTTTTATCTTTTCCCATAGCGTAAGTAATCCTGGTAGTGGCCATGATATTACCATTGATGGCGCCCAGCGTACAAATAACGATCATAGCGGCCACCAATGCAGCGCCGGTGCTTCCAAAAGCAACACTGATAGCATCGGAAGCGACCAGAGAAGACCCTGCAATTGTCTCTACCGGTAATACATACAGGTACGCCTGGTTCACCAGCAGATACACAATGATGCAGGCAATAACTCCTGTAAACAAACTCCGGGGGATATTGCGTTGCGGCTGTTTTATTTCCCCGGCGATAAAAGTGATATTCACCCATCCATCGTAAGCGAAGAAAGCACCGGTAAGCGCTGCTATGATACCACTTAATAATGCGCCGCCTTGCTTAGGGGCGTCTGACTGGAAAAAATTCTGGGCCGACCCGTTGCCAAAGAAAAATATTCCGATCACCAATGCAGCGATCACCCCGATCTTCACAATGGTGGAAATAAGCTGAAACGAACTACCTGCCTTTACACTCCGTACATTCAGCCAGGTCAATACCATCACGATCACAATGGCCAATGATTTTACACCGAAGTTCTCCAGCAGGCGCAGGTCGCCGATAAATGGCAAATGCAGTACAACAGATTGTTCTGTCAACCCATCAAACCGGGGCAGGTGCAGAAAATAATCGGCATACTGTGCGCAAACAAAGGCAATAGCTGCCACGGCTGCCGTATTAATAACAGAGAAGGCAGACCATCCATACAGGTAAGCCACAAAGTCGCCAAACATTTTCCGGAAATAAACGTAGATACCACCAGTCTCGGGCATCATAGCGCCCAGTTCCGCATAGATCAGCGCCCCGAACAGGGAGAACATACCGGCGATCACCCATACCAGCGTAAGCCATACCGGCGACCCTAACTGACCGGCCATGCTGGCGGGTTTCATAAAAACACCGGAGCCGATGATGCTGCCAATGATGATAGATGTGGCGGCCCAGAAACCGATCTTTTTCGCAAGGGATGAAGAGGTGGATGTCATTAGGGGAAGATAAGGAAAGGTTTAAGAAATTGAAGGGTTTAAGGTATAACGTTCAAAGTTTAAGAGGCACTGGTAGAAAACAAAAGCCCCTGTATGCAGGAGCTTTCAAATCTTTTACGCAGTTGGCTTCAACCTGAATACCGATCAGCATCGGCATACCTTCCGCCCGGATACAAGTTCTTACCGGAAAGATTAACAGGTACGGCAGGTATTGGACCTTATCCTATTTTAGTGCACAAATGTAAAAAGCAGATTTGTTTTTGTCAATAGGATTTACCCCGTTTTTATAAGATTTTGCCAGGATATTCGTTTACCATAAATGAAACTATTTTTCCTGACCTGTTTGATAACCTCAGTAGGCACCCTTTATGCTCAATTGACGGTTCGCAGTACTATGCTCACTGATCCTTCTGCGGCGGTAGTTTATATTGGCGTGGATAATCCAATCGAAGTAAGCGGCATGGACAAGCCAGAACTATTTCTTGTTTCGATAAAAGGTGGGGGCTCTTCACTCATGGCAACTGGGCCTGGAAGATATATTATCAGGGCAATCAAAACTGATACACTTACTTTTACTATTCTCAGAAAAAATAAACTGTTATTACAAAAACGCTTTGCCGTTCGGAAATTACCGGATCAACAGGTTACACTGGCGGATTCTGTATCCTCCGCCACTTTATCAAAAGAGTTGATACTGTCTAAACCGCAACTGGAGGTCACATTCCCGGGAAGTCTTTATAAACACACTACACATGGGATTAAAATAACCAGTTTCACAATGGCTATTGACAAAGAAGATAAAGTAATAGAAGTCCCCACTACCTCAAACAAGTTATCGGAAAAACAACTGTTGCTGATTAAAGAATCTGCCCCCAGGGCCACGATCACTTTTGATAAAATCAGGGCTTCCCTTCCGGATGGCACCAATCGACAATTACCTTCGCTTGTTTATTATTTAAAGTAAATACAACGCTGCAACAGGATAATGAAATGATAGTTCAAATGAGATAAAAGTGAAAAGATAAAAGTTCTTTTCGTCCGGGGAGTCTTTGTTTATGTGAGATAGAAACTAACAGATAAAAGATTACAGTTCAGTAAATCCCGGAGTCTCTGCATCTCATGGAAAGCTTAAACTCAAGGGCACTTTTATCTTTTCACTATTATCTTTTATCTCTCAACTATCCTCTATCATCTATCCACTACTTATACATTTCTTCCTTCAGCGCCTTCACTCTCTCATCCACCAAATACTCATCAAAGGTCGTCAGCCGGTCTATGATACCCTTAGGGGTCAGTTCTATCACCCGGTTGGCTACGGTTTGCATAAAAGTATGGTCATGGCTCGTTAATAACACGATGCCTTTGTAGTCGGTACATTGTTCGTTGAAGCTCTGGATACTTTCCAGGTCCAGGTGGTTGGTTGGTTGGTCCAGCAATATCACATTCGGGCTTTGCAGCATCATCTTGCTCAGCATACACCTTACTTTCTCTCCCCCGCTCAGCACATTCGTCTTCTTCGTCACATCATCCCCGCTGAAGAGCATTTTACCCAAAAAGCCCCGCAGGAATGGTTCATCCACATCCTTTACATGGTCGGGCACATATTGGCGCAGCCAGTCCATCAGGTTATCTTCTCCTTTAAAGAACTCATTGTTCTCCTGTGGCAGATACGCATGCGTTACGGTAGTGCCCCATTCGTAAGATCCGCTGTCTGCGATCGTTTCTGCCGTAATGATGTTAAAGAAGCTCGTTACTGCCAATGGGTCACGGCTCAGCAAAGCGATCTTATCACCTTTATTCACGGTAAAGGTCACATCGCTGAACAGCACCCTGCCATCCACCGATTTCTTCAGCTTCTCCACGTTCAGTATCTGGTTGCCCACTTCCCGCAGTTGTTGAAAGATGATGCCGGGATATTTTCTATAGCTCGGTTCTATCTCCTCAATGGTCAGTTTCTCGAGTGCCTTTTTTCTTGAGGTCGCCTGCTTACTTTTCGAAGCATTGGCGCTAAAGCGGGCGATGAAGTCGATCAGCGCCTGGCGCTTCTCTTCCACTTTCTTATTCTTATCATTTACCTGGCGGGCCATCAGTTGAGATGACTCGTACCAGAAGGTATAGTTACCGGTAAATATTTTTACTTTTTGCCGGTCCACATCTGCTACATGGGTGCACACCGCATCCAGGAAGTGACGGTCATGGCTCACTACCAGCACAATATTTTCATAATCGGCCAGGAAGTTTTCCAGCCAGCCGATGGTTTCTATATCCAGGCCGTTGGTAGGCTCATCCAGTAACAAGATATCCGGATTGCCAAAAATGGCCTGCGCCAGTAATACTCTTACTTTCAGGTTAGAAGGAATATCTTTCATCAGCGACTGGTGAAATTCTTCCGCCACACCCAGCTCACTTAATAAAGTGGCCGCATCGCTGTCAGCAGTATAGCCACCCATTTCGCCAAACTCCGCTTCCAGTTCACCTGCCCGCATACCATCTTCTTCGGTAAAGTCGGCCAGCGCATAGATCGTTTCTCTTTCTTTCGCCACGGCCCATAGTTTGGTATGGCCCATCATCACTGTGTTCAGTACGGTCTCTTCATCAAACTGGAACTGGTTTTGCTTCAGTACCGCCATGCGTTCGCCGGGCGTTATCTCCACTGTTCCTTTATTGGGTTCTATTTCTCCGCTGAGTATTTTTAAAAATGTACTCTTGCCGGCCCCGTTAGCCCCTATCACCCCGTAGCAATTGCCTTTGGTGAAATTCAGGTTCACTTCTTCAAACAATACCCTTTTGCCGTAGGCTAATTTCAGGTCTTTTACGCTGATCATTTATATTAAAAATTTGAGGCTGCAAAGGTACGCTAAAACAGGCAGCGGCTGAAGCCGGGTAAAAGAAATTTGCACTTGCAGCGTTTAGGGTCTGCCAAACTGTCTAATGTGCTGAAAAGCACTTTATTCAACCTATCTTTTAGTCATGAAATTCAGCAGCCTGCTCCTTATCCTTTTATACGGCTTCCTTGCCAGGGCACAATCCCCTTCCCCGGTCTATGTGCATTTCGCATTCGATAAATCCACCCTCAGCCAGGGCACCAGGGCCACTCTTGACAGCCTGACCGATTCCCTTGACATCACCGACCGTATCGAACTATACGGCCACTGTGATGCCATCGGGGCAAATGAGTATAATGACCGGCTGGCGGAAAGAAGGGTGCAGGCGGTACTGGATTACCTGCTCGGTCTGGGTTGGGAAAAACAGGATATCCTTATTGCCAAAGGCTATGGGGAAAACAAACCATTGAATAAAAACGCCTCGCCTGAAGAAAGAAGCCTGAACCGGCGGGTGGAAATAAAGATACTGCGGGGGGCATTGGGCAAGCCGCCAACTACTGATCAGGCTGTGAATAAACCAGCCATCACACCATCGCTTACGAAGAAACTGGCCGATACCAGTGCCATAGCAGGCAGCAATATCATTCTCCAAAACATCAACTTCATTGGCGGTATGCACCAGTTGCTTCCTGAATCAAGACCGATGCTGGATGAATTGCTGGAGGCCATGATCACCTATCCCACCCTGGTGATACGGATAGAAGGGCATATCTGCTGTATCCAGACGCCCGGCGATGCCCCCGACCTGGAAACCGGCATCAACAATTTATCCGAAGCCCGGGCCCGGGCCATCCGGGATTTCCTGGTCTTTCAGGGCATAGCCCCGGAAAGGGTAAGCTATAAAGGCTTTGGCCATTCAAAGCCTATTTACCCTTATCCTGAAAAAACTAAAGAAGAAGAAAAACAAAACCGCCGGGTGGAAATAAAGATCATCAGCCGGTGATAAGCCGGTATATAAGAAGCGGTTTATCTGCGGGTCATCTCCCCGTTATCTGCTTCTTAATAGCCTAGTAAGATTTCTGAAGCGGGCATACTATACCGGCCACCAGATTTAACCCTAAGCTGGGCTGCTAGCCTATAATTCACTAATTTTAACCGTTGGCTTTTATAAAGAACATATCCCATAACTCACTATCCGACAAAGAGCTGGTGGCCCTGTATAAAGAGGAGGGCGACATGGCTGTTTTGGGCGAACTGTACCAGCGATACATGGAACTGGTGTACGGTGTGTGCCTGAAGTACTACAAAGAACCGGAAACGGCCAAAGACAGTGTGATGCTGATCTTTGAAGAACTGGTATCAAAATTGAAAAAACATGAGGTGGAGAACTTCAAAGGCTGGCTGCACCAGTTGGCCAAAAACCACTGCCTGATGAAGCTGAGGACGCCCCGAAATTTGAAAACCGTAGAGTTTAAAACAGAACTTGTGCAATCGGAGGAAGAAGTGCATCTGAATGGTGTGTTCGAAAAAGAGGAGCAGTTTAAGAAAATGGAAGACTGCCTCGGCACCCTCGCCAAAGAGCAGGGAGATGCGATAAAACTCTTTTACCTGGAAGGAAAATGCTACAACGAGATAGTGGAACTGACCGGACAGGAATGGAACCAGGTGAGAAGTCTGATACAGAACGGGCGCCGAAACCTGAAGAATTGTATGGAGAAAAAGGAAGCCGGTGGGATGAGGTCGGAGGTATGAGGGGAGCAGGATAGCCGAATTCTTAAAAAAAACTGAACTTTACAATGCCTTATGGCAAACGACAATAACATAAAAAACTTTACCGCTGCTGATATTGAAAGATATCACAAGGGGCTGCTTTCTAATAAAGAAATGCATGAACTGGAAAAAGCAGCACTGGAAGATCCCTTCCTGGCCGATGCCCTGGAGGGGTATACGGTGCCTGGCGTACATATAATGGCCGATATGGCCGACCTAAAAAAAAGGCTGGCAGACAGAACTGAAGATGAACAAACTAAAGTTATTTCTCTGGGTGGCGCTAAAAAAACCGGGTTTCCCTGGTTCAGGGCGGCAGCAGCGGTGGTAATAATTGGTGGACTTGGGTTACTGGCCAGCCAGTTCCTGTTCAATAAAAAAGAGGAAGGTATTGCGGCTGTAAAAACAGAAGAGCAAGTAACTGGTTCTCCTGATTCTGCTAAGCTGCCTTCCGGTGATGCGGCCACTAATGGCAGTACTACTGCCACAGCACCCTCGCAAAACAAGTTGACAAGTACTGAAGACAGATCCGTAACCAAAGGCGAAATACAGGTGGCCCCTGGCACTACAGTTACGGCCACTACCGGCGGCAATACCGGAACACCCGAAACAAGGACTGATGAAGTGGCAACTTCCAAAGTTTCCCCGGTAGTATCAAATGAGCCTGCAAAATGGGCGGATGCTGAAAAGCCAGATAAAGGCGTGGTGGCCGGAAGACAAGAAACCAAAGACGTAGATGATGTATTAAAAAAACAGGCGCCACAAACCAATGGTGTGGTGGCTGCTGACAATAAAGCAAAAGCCATACAGGAAGCCGATAATTATAAAGAAAGAAATATAGCCGCCAACCGTAGAGCAGAAGAGAGTTTTTACCGCAACCAGCGTTCGAATGTGTTCCGCGGCCGGGTAACGGATGCGAATAATATTGGGGTGCCATTTGCCAATGTGACCAATGTGGAAGACAAAGTGGGCACCTATGCAGATGCCAATGGCTATTTTAATCTTACCTCTCCTGATACGGCCCTTACAGTACAGGTGCGTTCTATCGGTTTTGAGAACAACCAGGTGCAATTGAGAAATAACCTGCCTTCCAACCAGGTGGTAATGCAGGACGATCGCAAAAATTTATCTGAAGTAGTAATCAGTAACCAGAAGCCAAATGTGGCTGCCTTGAACCGTGATGCCAATAAAACATTGCAGGAACCAGAACCTGCCGATGGCTGGGCCAATTACAATACTTATGCCGCCAACAACCTGGAAATACCAGAAGAGATAAAGACCAAGCAAAACAATTCAACTTCGGTAGAAGTCTCCTTTGAAGTAGATAAGAATGGCGAGCCGGTGAACATACGGGTGGAAAAATCCCTTTGCAGCAAATGCGATAAAGAAGCGATCCGCCTGATAAAAGACGGACCCAAATGGAAACGCAATGCCAATAAAAAAGGCCGCACTACAGTGACAATCAATTTCTAATTCTGAACCAGATAGAAAAATAGAGACATAGGCGAACACATAGCTATGTGTATTTCTATTGTGCATCTATATGGCTCCTATGTTTACAAATTTATCTCAAGCTGAGAAACTACTTACTACTTAGTACTTACTGCTTACTTCCTCTTTCTAACTTACTCCTTTCCCTTACCTTTGCCTTCTCTAAAATAAAAACCTGCGTATATGAAAAAATTGTTACTTACAGCCATTGCTGTATCGTCTTTATTGCTTGCGGAAGCCCAGTTGAAAACACCGGCTCCCAGCCCCACTCAAACTATCAAACAGGATTTCGGGCTGTCGTTTATTGAACTTTCCTACTCCCGCCCTGCCATGAAAGGAAGAAAAGTATTTGGTGACCTTGTACCTTTTGAAAAAGTATGGCGTACCGGGGCCAACAGCGCCACCACTATCACTTTTGGTGAAGATGTGAAGATCGGTACCACTACCGTAAAGGCGGGTAAATACGGCCTGCTTACCATCCCTAATAAAAAGGACTGGACTATCATCATCAGTAAACAATTAGATGTTACAAGTCCTGCTGCCTACAAACAGGATATGGATGTGGTAAGAGTAACAGCAGAAACCATGAGCATGAAAGATGAAATGGAATCCTTCACCATGCAGTTTGCCGATGTAAAGGCCAGCAGTTGCGCCCTGCATATCATGTGGGAGAAAACAGCGGTTGCTCTGCCGATCAATGTGGATGTGGAGACCAAAGTAATGGCACAGATAGATCAGCTGATGAATAAAGACAACCGCCCCTATTTCAATGCGGCCATGTATTATATGGACAATGGCAAAGACCTGAACCAGGCCCTGGCATGGTTTGACAAAGCGGTGGAAGGAAACCCTTCTGCTTTCTGGATCCATCACCAAAGGGCCAACTGCCTCGCAAAACTGGGTAAGAAAGAAGAAGCAAAAGTTGCTGCTGAAAAATCAAAAGAACTGGCTACTACTGCCAAGAATGATGATTATGTAAAACTGAATGAAAAATTACTGGCTGAACTGAATAAATAATACGAACTGCAAAAGAGAAGCTTCGTTCTATATTTTGAATAGTCCTGCAACCGCAGGACTATTTTTTTGCCAATACCTTATTGAACAGCAGGGTGAAAAAGATAACACCGAAGGCCCCGATCGGGTTGAGCCAGAGAAAGCCCATTTTAAATAACGGTGGGTTAAGTTTGGTTAATATGAAAACGGCAAGCACCAGCAATTCCGCTACGATAGCACCCCAGAAAACCGCATCGCTGTTCCGGATATTCTTAAAAAAGAAAGCCACCAGGAAAACGCCCAGTATCACACCATAGAAAAGAGAACCTAAGATATTTACGGCTTCTATAAGGCTGTTACCTACATTGTATGTAAACATGGCCACAATAATGCAGAATATGCCCCATCCGAGAGTGTACCATTTCGATAACCGGTATTCATCTTCATTGCTGTCTTTCTTTTTGGTAAAGCGCCGGTGCAAGTCGATCATGGAACAGGAGGCCAGTGAATTAATGGCCGCCGCAATACTGCCCCAGGAGGCCAGGAAGATGATAGCGATCAGTAATCCCACCAACCCTACCGGCAAATGGTCCACCACAAACCGCAGGAAGATGTAGTTGGTATCATTTCCATCACCGCCCTTTATCTTTTTATCCAGCCATGTCTTTACAGTGCTGCGGAGACTGTCAGATGTTTTCTGCAGCGTTTGCAACTGACCCAGCGATTGTGCTGCCAACTGCTTATCGCCCTTATCTGTAGCAGCGGAATAATTGATCACAGCCTGTTGTTTTTGCAGCCCGATCGCATTGTACTGGCTATTGACAAGGGCAAATGAATCTTTGTATGGGGATTGTTCGATCTTTTTCAGTTGTACCTCATTAAAAAAGATCGGGGCACTATTGAACTGGTAAAAGGTAAATACCAATGCGCCGATCAATAAAATCAGGAACTGCATAGGCACTTTCACAATACCATTCATCAGCAGCCCCATTCGGCTTTCCTTTAATGACCTGGCGGTTAAATATCTTCCTACCTGGCTCTGGTCGGTACCGAAGTAGGATAAGGCCAGGAAAAAGCCCCCAATGATGCCACTGTAAATATTATATTGATCACTCCAGTTGAATCCTTTTTCTGTTACACCGGTGGTAATAGCATTCAGCCGGCCGAGTTTGCCGCTTACATCAAGGGCATCTTTAAAGCTTACATTGTGTGGCAGCATATTGACCACCATATAGCCTGCCAGGAACATGCCCGTAAAGATGATGATGAGTTGCAGTTGTTGTGTATAGGCCACTGCTTTGGCCCCGCCTGTCATGGTGTAAATGATAAGGAGACCTCCCATGAACAGATTCGTCCAGTAAATATTCCACCCGAGCAGGGAAGAAAGAATGATGGAGGGGGCAAATACACTGATGCCGGTGGACAACCCTCTTTGCAAAAAGAACAATAGAGAAGTGAGTGTCCTTGTTTTTCCATCGAATCTTGTTTCCAGGTATTCGTATGCCGTGTACACTTTCATCCGGCTGAAAATGGGAACAAAGAAGATACAAATGACCACCATGGCCAGGGGGATACCGAAATAGTATTGCACAAAACGCATCCCATCCGTGTAAGCCTGGCCCGGAGCAGAAAGAAAAGTAATGGCACTGGCCTGTGTGCCCATAATGCTCAGCAATACCAGGCCCCAGGGCAAACTGCGGTTCGATAAGAAATATCCATCAAGATTGTGCGTAGTGCGGCTTTTATACAAGCCATAGGAAATAATGCCTACGAGTGTAACGATCAGCACTATCCAATCTAACTGGCTCATGCAAATCGTTTGGTGAAGAAGTAAAATAATACGATCAGCAGCACCAGGAACAGGATAACCAGCATGTACCAACTGTTCCAGCTTTTGAAAAATGGCGCCTTATCGTTGTCAGGAGTGTGCATAGATCATTTTCGGGTAGTCCGCAGCCAGCCAGTCAGTACGATCATTAATCCCATTACCAGGCCTATCAGAATACCAATTCTTATTTTCTTTATTAATATACCAATTACCAGCCCGATTATTATAGCAAAGATGAAAGACATTTCTGCACGGCCAATGCTTGGTTTTCTTTCTGCTGACATTAAAATCCTTTTTTCTTATTCAATGCGATCAGGTTAGCCAGCAGCCTGTATGCACCGGGCACACCAGCTGGCAATTCCCGGAAAAATACAATACCAGTATAAGTAAACCAACCTTTTCCGTATTTGGTCACTAATAAACTTCCATCATCTGATTTTTCCCCCGGATCAGCCATACCGATCAGCTTTTCAAATTTACCGGAGGTATCGTTGCCATGATAGATGCTGCGTTCCTGTACCCATCCTTTGAAATCCTCATCAGTGATCTTATTGGGAAAGTTAAATGCCGGGTGTTCGGGCTTCAGCAAAGTCACTTTCGCCGTCTCGTCTGCCACCCGGTTGCGGGTAATATTGAAATTATAAGGTCCGATCTTGGCCCGCACAGGCCCGATCTGGTTACTGGTATTATACTGAACAATTAAATTTCCGCCTTCATTTACGTACTTCATCAGCTTATCGTAATGCTTATTCATCCAGTCGTGAGTATTATAAGCCCTCACACCGGTTATGATGGCATCATACTGACTAAAGTTATTCTTCGAAAGTTCTTTATCGGTAAGCAGCACCACCTCGTATCCCATTTCTTCCAAAGCCTCAGGCACTTTATCACCTGCACCAGTAATGTAGCCGATCTTCTTATTATATATCTTGAGGTCCAGTTGCTTATTATTAACTGTTGCTGCATTGAAATAAGATATATAAGGAATATGGTCATATTTCACTTCTTTCATTCCTACAAAATAAACATCCTTCCTGTCGTTATTCGCATCAATGGCAAAGTAATAGTCGTTGTCTATATTTGCCTGGATGCTGTATACCACGGGTATCGTTTTATTCTTTTCATCGAAAGTGATACTGGCAGGCGTATAAGTTACCTGTACTTTGTCGGGCTGCTCCTGCCCTACTCCATCCAGCGAAGTCTGAAATCCTTTTTTCTTTCCGGTGATATTTAAAACCCCATTGAAGGTATTATTGCCTTTGGAAATCTTGATCCTGTTATCTGGTACGATCAATGCCGGTGGCAATACAGTTAACGGCTGATATAATTCTCCTCTGACCGGATCAGTAAACTTATACTTTACCGGACGACTAAAAGAAAACGTTTCCCCAAATATCTTAACTGACACCTCCGCATGGTAGGCCGGGTCCACATCCGGCTGCCCTATGGACAATTGGTCTGTCACATTAAAATATCCTTCTTCCATTTTCTTCGCCAGCCAGTAAGGCTGTGTAATGGGTTTCTCCGGGGCTACGTAGATCGTTTTGGTAAAATTGATATTCTTATTTTTTTCTAATGGCTTTGTCAGCGCTGAATCAAACGCATCCACCTTCACGTTTTGTAAAATAGCATCGGTCCCCAACCGGTTGTTAAAGGAGAAACTGATGCGGAGAGAATCTGTTTGTACGGCAAATTGTTCGGAGGCAGTTGCATCCAAAAACAATCCACTGCACTGTGCGATAAGCGTATGCACTTCTTTTAACTTCTGTGTTCTCCAGCTACCGTTAGGTAGGGCACTGATCAATCTGTATAATCTAACTAATCCCTGAACAGATTTTTCAGGATGCAGGAGATCAAACGAGGCTACCAGGCTGTCTATCATTTTCCCTATTTCCTCACCACCGGTCACTCTTTTCCAGCTAAGCTCTGTTCCGTCAAGTAATTCATTAACCGGCTGATCTCCTTTGGTTGATTTAAAATATTCAAAGGATTCACCTCTTGTGGCAGGTACGCCAAATCCCTGGCTTTTGTGCTGGCTGCGGCTCTCTGCTGCTATCTCACCATAGCTTTTGCCTAATAAAGGATTATACCCACCCACATCGATCTTGAACTGATCTTCCCTCGTGGTATTATTACCGCCAAAATTGAATGTATTCCACATTACCCGTTTTGTTTGCCATACAGATACATATTTTAATTGTTCTGGAAAACGGTTCGGGTCTGCTGCTGCTTCGTATGCTTCATTCGCCAGTATTCCGGAAGCGGTATGATGACCATGTCCACCTTCACCTGTAGTGGGAAATCTTGTTACAATAACATCCGGTTGAAATTTTCGGATCACCCATACCACATCACTCAGTATTTTTTCCCGGTCCCACTTAGAGAACGTTTCCTCCGGGTTTTTGGAATAGCCGAAATCATAAGCACGGGTAAAAAATTGTTCTCCGCCATCTATTCTGCGGGCAGACAATAACTCCTGCGTCCGGATCAATCCCAGTTCTATCCCCTGCTCCTCTCCTATGAGGTTTTGCCCGCCATCACCTCTTGTAAGCGACAGGTACCCGGTGCGATACATTTTATCCTTAGATAAGTAAGTGATCAGCCTGGTATTTTCATCATCAGGATGTGCAGCCACGTAAAGCACAGAACCTAATACATTCAGTTTGCGCAGAGCGAGGTACATATCTGCCGAGGTCCAGCTTTGAGGGGCCTGCGCATTACCGGTAACAGGTAATCCTGTCAATAACAGGCAGGAGGCAAATAAGGCGAGCCGCAATTTCTTCATTCCGAAAATTTATTCAGCGAATATAACAGGTATTTGGGTTGCGGCTGAAGCCAGTCATAATATTTAGCATAAAAAAAGCCCGGGCAGCAGGTGCGGCTCGGGCAGACTATTTTGGGTCATTAAATTATTTCTCTACTTTGAAACCATTGGCCTTTGCATATTTCTGCTGCGCTGCTTGCATATCTGACAATACTGCATTCTTTTTATTGGCCAGTTCCATCAGGTCTGATGCCAGCTCTTCTCTTTCTTCATCCGTTTTTGCATTACCCACTCCTTTATATCCTGTATAAATGCTCTTGATATACTTGAAATATTTGAGAGTAGCTGATTTGAAAGCATCCGCCTCTTTGGCATTAGGCACTTTCATGTCTTCTATCTCATCAATTTTCGT